>DAOUWX010000197.1 GCA_030666935.1 Atribacterota bacterium
AGGGATTTTTTTATTTTCCTCTATACTTATAAATATCTCAAAGTCAGTGTCTGGCCAACTGTATATAGCATCTACAAATGTCCTGGCTATATTTCCGAAAGGTTTAGCATCAATATGGGCAATATCTATTTTGAATTCTAAAATCACCCCTCCTTTTTCCGAATTATATATTTTAAGAAAACCACCGGTGCTTTCTGCTGCTCTCTTCAAAAGAGGGAGTCCCAAACCAATCTTCCTTGTCTTCCGTGAGGTTACAAAAGGATCGGTAACGTCTTCATCTTTAATTCCACTGCCATTATCTTCTATCTTACAAAAAAAAAGTTTATCCTTGATTCCCAAGATAATTTTAATTTCTGTGGCCCCGGCTTTTACAGAATTTTCCAAAATATCAAATAAGTGGTCTGCTAAATCTTTCATTGTTGTCTGCTTCTTCTTAAAAAATCTTTCAAAGATATAAAATCCTTAATCTCTTCCTGGCTATCTTCCATAAAAAAGAGCCCAATATCCTCAACCCCATGACTATCCGAACCGGCTATTACCGGGAACCCATCCCAGGTATCACCTAATTGAAATTTCCTTTTTCTCCACTTAAATTTAGAAATTTCTACAGCGTCATAATCTGCTCCTCGATCCAAAAACCCCAATTGACTAAGTAAGCTAAATCTATCTTTGTCAATATGGGCAGGAACGGCAATTCCTTCTATGCTGTTTACCAAATTAACCAGATTATCTAATCCTATATTTAAAGCTACTTGTCTTAAGGTATCGTCGATTCCGATAATTTCACCCTTCAGGTCATAATATAACTGGTTCCCAAAAACTCTGGAATTGTTTCTCTTTCCGGGTAAATAGTTATCTATTTCTTTTTTCATTTTTAAAATTGCTTCAATATTGGGAAAATAAGCCAGGAGATGGACTTCTTCTCTACTGGTTAATTCCACCCCCGGAATTACTCGAATAGGCATATTTTCGCTCAACTTACAGGCTAAAATTGAATGCTGAGCAGTATTATGATCAGTAACAGATATAAGATTAAGCTCTTTCTGAACAGCCTGCTCTAAAATTAGCTGAGGTGACATAATATCATCACCGCAAGCCGAAAGAGCAGAATGGATATGTAAATCAATCCTTTGCAGTTTCAGCCTCCATCAAACAATATATTTCTCCGCACACAGTAAAAGAATCTTTATCGGTTCGGAGTAAATTAATCTTTTCTTCTTCAGCTTTTTTAATTACCTCTTTCTCAACCGTTACATTATTGGTAAATACTATAGATTTAATATCTTTGATAAGGGCAACCGCTATGCTATTCTTATGTGCCTGGATAGTAATCCAGATACATTCTGCTTCGGCATGAGCCATAACGTCAGACATCAAATCTCCACAATAACCGTTTTCAATTTCGCAGTCAGTACAAAAAACAATTTTTTCCAATCGGCATTCACTAACTATCTTACTTAATTTCATTTTTTACCCCCAGATTAATTATTGCTTTTAGTTCTGTTCCGGTCTTTAAAGAAGATTTAATCTCTAATTTTTCGGCATAACGTTTTATATTGGGAAGTCCCATTCCGGCACCAAAACCCAAAGCTCTTATCTTTTCCGATGCTGTGGTAAATCCCGGCTTTAAGGCAAGCTTAACATCTGGAATCCCAGGACCTTTATCATGAGCATAAATTACCGCATTATTATTATTAACCTCGATAATCATACTCCCTCCCAGGGAATGAAGACAAATATTCATCTCGGCTTCATAGCAGACAATAGCAATTCTACGAATAATATCTTTACTGATTCCCAGTTTCTGAAAATACTTTTTGGTTATACTGGCCACTCTACCAGCATTGTCAAAATCATCTCCCTTAACTTCAAACCGAAGCGGTTTTTTTACAATACTTTTAATTAAATCATGAGAAATTTGAGTATTCTTTATTTCTTTATCTTCCACTTTTTCGGCAATTGACTGAACCACAACCAACAATCTATTCAAAATATCACTCAAAGTTATCATCCCTACAATTTTTTTACTATTTGAAGATTCGGTAACCGGAAGCCGTCCTACCTTAAATTTTTCTAATCTATTGATTGCCGAAACTACTGAAAAATTTCTAGGGATGGTAATTACTTCTCTACTCATATAATCACTAATTTTCTTATCTACGTAACTCTTATCAAAGGCAGTAATAACATCATCAATACTAATAATTCCCACAATATTTTTCTTATCATCAAGGATAGGAACTCCGGAAATTTTTTTCTCCTTAAGTTTTAACTGAATTTCCCTGAAGGTGGCATTTTCCTTAAAAGAGATTACTTTCCTGGACATAGCTTCTTTAACTTTGATTTGATAAATCAGCTCATTAACTAAGGTTAATTTTTCTTTGGAGTAATTAGCACTCATTTATTCTTCTCTTCTTTTATTAATTCCTCGGCAATTTTTCTACAAGAACCAAACATCAGGTTATCTGTCTTTAAAAGGGGGATATGATGAGATTTGGCCAAACCGATTGCTTCTTGAGGAGGTAATTTACCTCGCACAAAGATAATGGCAATAGCTTCGGTTAACTCGGCTGTACGAACAACTTGTGAAGAGGTTAGACCGGTTAAGAGTACATATTCATCCTTGGAATAAGCCAAGATATCACTTAAAAGATCACTTGCACCAAAGTCTGTGATTTCTTGATCTAAAAAATCTTCACCACATAAAACTTCCGCATCTAAAACGCGAATTAAATCTTTAACTTTCATAATAACCCTTTCCTAAAATACATTTATATATATTATTTTATATTATCTTTCTTAAGATTATAATAAATACGATTTTTATTTTTATTAATTAATTGTGAAAAATATCACAAATAACACAAAAAGATTCTAACACAAGCTTAAATAGTATGTCAACCCTTCAAATTCAATAGATAAGTCTACATTGTGTATTTTAATTTCCGGGGATAATACGATATGAATGGGAGCAAAATTTAAAATGGCTTTAATCCCACCGGCAACCATTCTATCTGCCACTTCCTGGGCTGAATCAGCTGGTACTACTATTATCCCAATGCTTATATTCTCCGTCTGGATAAATTTTTCTACCTCTTTTATATCGTAAATAAAAATATGGCCAAGTCTCTTGCCTATTTTTGAGGAATTATTATCAAAAATTCCCTTGATTACAAAACCCCTTTTCTGAAAGCCTTTGTACTTTACTAAGGCTTTACCTAAATTCCCTGCTCCGGCAATAATAACTGACCACTTTTTATCTAATCCTAATATCTTTTTTAATTCTCCGCTAAGATCTACTACAGGATATCCAAGTCCTCTTTTACCGAATTCTCCGAAATAAGCCAGATCTTTACGAATTTGTGCAGAATTTATTCCGGTTATTTCGGCAATTTTGAGCGAGGAAAGGATCTTTAACTCTTCTCCCCTTTCTGTTTCTAAAATTTTTTCCAAACACCTATGGTAAATAGATAATCGATTTATAGTGACGGAAGGAATACTTTTTTTCTTCAAATTTACATTTCCTTTTCTTATCTAGTTGTTGTCCATATTTCATAACCCAATTTCTTCAATTTCTCTGAAATTGCTTTGGCCTCATCTAAAGTTTTAAATTCCCCTACTTGAACCTTGTAAAGGGTTTTCCCTTTAATTACATAAGTCTGGTATCCCTTATCTCTTATTTCTTTAGCTAAACTCTGGGCACCTTTTTCTTTTGAAAAAGCTCCTACCTGAACAGTATACACCTTCTTATCTGAAATCATTTCAGACTCTTTTACTACCTTTACTTCTGGTTCTACTGTTGGAGTTTTAATCACGCTGGGTTCAGTAAGTGGCGGCTTCTCTTCTGGAGTAACTTCTTTTTTTATTTCTTCCTCGGGAAATTTCTCCTTTTCTTCAACTTTTTCTGCTGTTTCCTTTTGAAGTAACTCAACAGGTGTTTTTATGACCGGAGATTCTACCTTCTCTTCTTCTATAATTGTCGGTTCTTCCGGAGGAATATAACTCCTATCCCTGGCTAAATTAAAAGCCACACCCAATATTATTATTGCACCTATCAAGATAATAAAGGTTTCCAGATTACTTCTGCTTTTCCTCTTATAAATCCTACTCGCTTTTCTCATATTAAATCATACTCCTATACTAACTTTTGGATAGATAAAAGTTTATATCATATTTTTTTATATTATATACTAATATACTTCAATTATTCTACAAAAA
>DAOUWX010000310.1 GCA_030666935.1 Atribacterota bacterium
CGAAAAACCATAATTCAAAACTCAAAACTTTTTCTCTCCATATTAAATTTTAAGTTCTATTTTTGCTTCTATATCTTTTTATTTTCGCTATATAGCATGCGAGATAGGAAAGATTAAAATCAATATATAAAACAATACATTTAAATTTTAAATTTTGAGCTATGGTTTTGCGCTATAACTATACGCTAAACGCTATACGCTAGTTTTATTCACTAACGACTATTCACTATTCACTAACGACTAATTACACTTCTCCTGCTTGTAATACGGTAATAGCTACCACATTAACTATGTCTTCAGCGCTGCAGCCACGAGAAAGGTCATTAACCGGCTTTCTCATCCCCTGAGATATGGGACCTATGGCCTCAGCTTTAGCTAATCTTTCTATTAATTTATAAGCGATGTTTCCGGAATGTAAATCGGGAAATATCAGGACATTAGCTTTTCCGGCAATTTTACTGTTTGGAGCTTTTCGCTCTCCGATTGAGGGAATCAATGCGGCATCAGCCTGAAGTTCTCCATCAATAAGTAACTCCGGCTTTTTTTCTTGGGCAATTTTAGCAGCCTCTATTACTTTATCGACTAAAGGATGCTTACCGCTCCCCTTGGTGGAAAAAGATAACATTGCCACTCTTGGTTCAAAACCAACCAATGCTTTTCCGGTTGCAGCGCTGGCTATAGCAACATCAGCAAGCTGTTCGGCATTGGGTTCCGGATTTAATGCACAGTCAGCAAAAACCATGATTCCTTTTTCTCCATAAGGACAATCAGGTACCACCATGACAAAAGAACTGGAAACAATGTTTATACCAGGAGCAGTTTTTATAGTCTGCAGTGCCGGTCGAAAAACATCTCCTGTGGCATTAATAGAACCGGCAACCAAACCATCTGCATCATCATGATAGACCATTAATGCACCAAAATAGAGAGGATTCTCCAGTAATTGATAAGCTTCTTCTAAGCTTACTCCTTTATGTTTACGAAGCTGATAATATGATTCAGCATATTCTTTCAATTTTTTAGAATTTTTGGGGCTTATTATTTTAATTTTATTTGATAAATTAATTTCCAATTCCCGGGTTTTAGATCTAATATTTTCTTCGCTCCCTAAAAGTATTAAACTGGCAAAACCTTCGTCAATGATAGTTTCTGCCGCCTTATTCATCCGCGGTTCTTCACCCTCCGGAAGTACAATAATTTTAGGATTCTTTTTAGCTTTTTCTCTAATAAGTTGTGACAGTTTCATCTATTTTCTCCTTTTATTTATTTTATTAGTTTTATAACTATCATTCTTTTAAAAAATTTACTATAATTATAGCATAAACTATTTTTTAAATCGAGGATTTTATTTTGAAAATACTAGGAATTATCGTTGAATATAACCCTCTTCATAATGGCCATCTTTACCACCTTTTTAAAGCAAAAGAAATAACCGGGGCAGATTATGTAGTAGCAGTCATGAGTGGAAATTTTCTGCAGAGAGGAGAACCGGCAATTATAAATAAATGGGCTCGAACAAAGATGGCACTAAATGCCGGTGTTGATCTGATAATTGAGCTCCCTTTTGTTTTTTCTACTCAGGATGCAAACGGTTTTTCTTTCGGAGCAGTAAAATTATTTGATTCTCTTCAAATTATCGATTATCTTTGTTTTGGCTGTGAAACTGATAACCTCAATACCCTTTGCCCGATAAGCAATTTTTTACACATTGAACCACAGGAATATAAAGAACTGATAGTATATAATTGTAAAAGCGGATACGAATTTCCAAAAGCAAGGAGCCAGACCATATGTGATTATCATAGAATATTCGGAATAGACGGCTTAGAAAAAATATCACCTTTAGCGTTAAGTAAATTATTAAAATATCCTAATAATATTTTAGCTTTAGAATATATAAAACATCTATTAAATTTAAAGAGCAAAATCAAGCCTATAGCCATAAAAAGAATGGGAGCAAGTTATCATCAAAAAAATATTAAAGGTAAAATTTCCAGTGCTACCTCTATTAGAGATGAAATACTAAATAACTTAAGCCCCCCTAAGGCCGATCTTTTTATGCTAAATGATAAAATAAAATCAACCATTCCTCCGTCAGGATTTTCTGTATTAGAAAGGGAATTAAGAGAAGGTAGAGGCCCCATAACTCTCGACTCTTACCGGCAGTATATCCTTGCTACCCTAAGAAGAATGTCATTAGATGATATTTCACGCATTCATGGAGTAACCGAAGGATTAGAAAATAGAATAAAGAAAGCATCTTTAAAATTTTATACCGTTGAGCAATTAATTAATTCAATTAAAACCAGGAGATATACCCGCACTAAAATTCAACGTATAATTTTACACATTATGATGAATCTATCTAAAAAAGATGTAAAAAGATTTAATAGATGCGGGCCTTTGTATGCAAGGGTTCTGGGATTCTCTAAAAAAGGAAAAACTCTATTAAGAACTATTAAAAAAAATTCTTCTACGCCTTTAGTCAGTAAATTATCAAATTATTTAAGGCAAATAATTTCTGAAGGAAATATTAATGTTCAGAATAGGTTAATAAAGATGCTTGAATATGACATTCTCGCTACTGATATATATGTTCTTGGTAATAAGAAAGCAGAAGATAGAGTGGCCCGGCTTGATTTTACTCACAAAATAGTGATGAGGGAAGACTAAATTAGTCGTTAGCGTATTAGTCGTTAGTCGTTAGTGAATAGTATTTAGTAAA
>DAOUWX010000005.1 GCA_030666935.1 Atribacterota bacterium
GCAATTACCGTAGAATCCATAGAGGCGGTAGGAACAAAAATAGCAATTATCGCATCATATTCGGAGGCAATGATCTCACATGTTGAAGCGAAGGTTTCTGCACTCCCATAAGCCAGAAGGTCAAAAGGATTTCCCAAAGAGACATGAGGAGGAAGAATTTCTTTTAACTTATTTTTTAAAATTTCGGAAGGTTCGGATACCATTAATCCTAATTCCTCTAATTTATCTGTAGCCAATACTGCAGGCCCCCCTGAATTGGTAATCACTCCGATCTTATTCCCCTTGACTTCAGGGCAATGAATCAAGCCCCGACATAAATCAAACATCTCCTCTACCCCTTCTACCCGTAAAATACCGGCTTGCCTAAAAGCAGCATCATAGATTTTATCTTCCCCTGCCAGAGAACCGGTATGAGAGGAAGTTGCCCTCATCCCGGCTTTACTCTTACCCGCCTTAATAGCAACAATCGGTTTTTTAAGAACAGTCTTTTTAACTTGAGCTAAAAAACTTCTTCCTTCTTCTAATCCTTCAATGTAGAGAGCAATAACTTTAGTCTGAGGGTCCTCTTCAAGATATCTAATTAAATCTACTTCGTCCACATCACATCTATTTCCATAGCTTACAAATTTGGAAAAACCAAAACCCAATTCTTCTGCCATCATTAATACTGCTCCACCCAGAGCGCCACTTTGGGTGATAAAAGCAGTTTCACCCGGAAGGGCACGAACTTCGATGCTGGCAAAGAGGTTACAACCGGTATTCATAATGCCAGCACAGTTTGGACCTATAATTCTCATTTGATGTTTTTTAGCTATTTTCTTTATTTCTTTTTCTTCCTCAATATTCCCTACTTCAGAAAAACCGGCAGAAATTATAACTGCCGACTTAACTCCCCTGCTTCCCAAATCTTCTAAAAGCGAAGGGATGAATTGACCGGGTATAGCGATAATTGCTAAATCAATTTCTAAATTCTTAAAATCTTTATTGATATTTACTCCGAATATCTGACCGTCACTCTGACTCACCGGATATATGTTTCCTTTAAATCCACCCTCCACCATATTTTTTACTATTTCATATCCGGTCTTTCCTTCTTTCATTGAAGCAAAGATAGCAACTGAATGAGGGTTAAAAAAATTTTCCATACTTTTCATTTAACTATTCCTTCTGCTGTTTTATAACCTGCGTAAAAAGCAGCAATATTTTTATCTAATTCGCGAGGGATATGTTTTTTCAAAATATTAATAACAAACTCTTTATCAAATGAAGAGATAAGAGAGAGGGCGCCCAGCAAGACAATATTTTCTGCAATGGGAAGTCCTGCTTCTGAAGCAATTTTCCCGGCATCTATCCAGATTATTTTTGCATTTGCCTCTTCAAATAATCTGGTTATCTCCTCATCTTGAGGGTATTTTTCGGGTTGGGTCATCATATCTATAGGATATATCCTTTTTCTATTTAAAATAACTGTCCCTCCCGGTTTAATAAATTCTAAACTTTTCAATCCTTCGGATAATTCCATTACTACTGTTATATCAGAAGAGAGAGGAGGAACCCTCGACCCAAATACATTACCTATCCTGACTTCACAATGAACCGGGCCGCCTCTCTGAGCCATACCCACTTCTTTGAAAAATTTGACTCTCTCGCCTTTTTTTAATCCATAATCGGCAATAATCTGCCCTAACCTTATTACTCCCTGTCCACCTACTCCGATTAAATAAAAATTATTTTCCATCTTTTATCACCTCTATCGCCCCTGTCGGACAGGTAAATTCACACAACCCGCAGCCGAAACAGGCGGAAGTAATTTCCATATAGGCTTTGCGGTTGGCATCTTTGGGATGAAATACCATTGCCGGACAGGCTAAAGAACTCAAGCATATTCTGCAGCCGGTACATTTATCTATATTTACTTTGCGCTGGGGGAATTTAACTTTTCTTCTTTTAACTTGAAGAGCACATTCCCGACGGGAAACTATTACCGAAACTCCCGGATATTCTATCGCCTTCGCTATTGCGGCTGTCGCTTTTTCGCTCTGATAGGGGTCAATTATCTGAATATCCTCTATCCCGCAGCCCTGACAAATCTCGACAATATCTACTCTTTTGGTATCAGTAGCCCCATTTAAATTAATAGTCCCGGGGTTTTCTTCAAAACCGGTCATGGCAGTCCAGCCATTATCTAAAATGATTACCGTTAAAGGGACCTTCTGGTAGACTGCATTAATAAGAGGAGGAATACCGGCATGAAAAAAAGTAGAATCTCCGATAGTGGCTATCACCGGTTTTTTAATTCCTGCCCATTTAAATCCTTGGGCTAACCCTATACTCGCTCCCATAGCCACTTCAGTCCAGCAACTCTCAAAAGGTTTGTTCATACCTAAAATAGTACACCCTATATCCCCGGTAATAATAATTTCATCTTTCTTATATTTTAAATTTTTAATTGCTTTATTCAGGGCAAAATAGGTCCCCCGGTGAGGACAACCTATACAAAAAGAAGTAGGACGTTTAACTTCTAATTCCTTGGTTCTCTCTAAAATTTTAGAGTCCTGCCCGGATTCAAGTTTTGTTTTTAAAAGAACTTCCAGGGCATTTTTTATCTTTTTAAAGGAATAACTTCCGACCGGAGAAAGGGTTTTATCAAATTTTCCTAAAATTTTAGCTTTCTTATTCAAAAGATAGGCGACCCTTATCACTTCCGCTTCTACAAGAGGGTCTAATTCTTCCAAGATAAGCACCCTATCTGCTTTCTCTAAAAACTTTTTTATCCTCTCTTCGGGCAAGGGATGAACCATTCCTATCTTTAACCAGGATATTTTTAAATTATATTTTTTTAAGGCCTCTTTAAAATTTCCTTCCACCGCGCCAGCATAAATTACTCCCTGTTTACTACCATCCTCAAAATGTGTTTCATTTACTTTTATCCCGGATTCAGTAATATAAGAATCACTAATTTTAGAAGCTTCGGCTAATCTGTTAAGGGCATCCTGATGTTGAGCCATACACCAGGCAGCACCTGCCTTAGTGTATTTTGCAATATCCCGTTCGAAATGCGCTTCTCTTTTTTCTAATTTTAATTTTTTACCTATTCCCACATCAGAAGCAACATGAGAGATGTCGGTGGTTGATCTTAAAAAAACAGGCCCTCCGATTTTCTCTGAGATTTCAAAGGCAAGTTTCACATAATCCAAACATTCTTGTTGTGAGGCTAAATCGAGCATGGGAACCACCATCGATTTAGCATAATAGCGGGAATCCTCTTCGGGCATACCGGCACTTACTCCCGGATCATCAGCTACAAATACGACTAACCCCCCGATGCAGCCACTATAGGCAACGGAAGCCAAAGAATCAGCAGCAACATTAACCCCTGACATTTTCATGGTAACCAGGGTTCTTTTCCCGGCCCAGGCGGCACCGGAAGCAATTTCAAAAGCAACCTTTTCGTTCGTACTCCATTCTATGTGAATACCTAATTCTTCTTTTTGAGGCAGCAAAGTCAAGATTACTTCTGTTGAAGGAGTGCCCGGATATCCGCAGACCACTTCTGCCCCCGATTCAATTACCCCCTCGGCAACAGCCTCATTACCGGTTAATAACTTTTTCAAATTTATTCCTCCTCGAGAAAGGGAAGGGTAATTGGAGCAGTCGGTAAAACTAATACTTTTGCTTCATCCCCATAATTTTTTAAAACATCGTTTAAAACGGATTGGACTGATTTAGCTGGTAACATTCCCATTTCCAATATATCTTTATCTTGTATTCCTTCTGATATCAAATAAATTTTTGCTTTTTCTTTACACTTTGCTATTAAATATGAAATGACTCCCGAAACTACATTTTTTTCTTTGTGAGCCTTAATGCTCTTAATAATATCTTCGGGAGTCTTTTCTTTAAGAAAATCTACAAAATCTTTACCCCCTATTCCTTCGTAACAGGGAGAAAGCATAATAATAGTGCTTTTTTCTTTAATTATATGACCTATGGCTTCTAAGGTTTTGGAAGCTTGATGAAAACTGATATCCATGGGATAACTGCTGGCAAGGATTATATCCGCTTTTTCTGGAATTTTCACTCCGTAGATATTATTGCATGCCTTTACTCCTGCTTGATGAGCTATAGCAGGGTCTCCGGCAATGACTTCAACTATCTCATTTTTCACATTCATAACCGTGTTTACTATCATATCTAATCCGATCATCTTAGCTGCCTCTTCCATCTCTTCCCGAACAGGATTGCCTTTTGTTTTCCCCAAGGCAGCCTCTCCTGTTTCTACATAAAGATGGTTATGGCCGATGGTTTCTCTCGAAGATATCCCCGGTAAAATACTCTTTGCCCCTCCTCCATAACCCGCATATCTGTGAGGAATTATATTGCCGGTAGATATTTTAACATCGGCTTGTGCTACATCTTTATTCATCCATAATTCATTTCCCCTCTTAGATTTCCCAAGATAAAAAAGATTATTGTCAGGATCATGTTGACTAATCTTTACCCTTTTAAAAACCTTTTCGCCTACTTTTTCTTTCACTTCTTCTTCAGTCATCTTTCTATGCTGCCCTCGAGCAATTATTACTTTAATATTTCTATCTGAAATTTCACCCTTATTTAATTCATCTAATATCGGAGGAATTAAAAGATGGTCAGGCGTAGGACGAGTGATATCGGTACAGATTACCACTGCGGTACGCTTTCCCTGGGTAATTTTAGGAATGGTTGGGGAACCAATAGGATTTTTTATTGCGTCTTTAATGGCTTTTACATTGTCTTTAACACCGGGCGTTTCTTTTAATAAACAAATTTTTAATAAATTTTTTTGGGGAATAGTGATGGGTACTTTTTCTTTACCGTAGGGAAGAAGGATTGTTTTCATGAATTCTACCTCTTTTTATCTTTTAAATTCATTTTTTATTTTCATAATTTATCTCGGTAAAATAAAATATTTATAAATCCTGACAATTAAGGGATAGGGGGAAACACCCTATCCCTTAATTGTTTCTTCTTCACTCAATCAAAGGTTATATTTGGCTAAGAGTTCATCCCACTTTGGTGAATTCATTAATTTCTCCAAGCCTTCATTTAATAGCTTTGATAGCTCTGTATCTCCTTTTCTTAAACCGTAGGCATAGGTTTTACCCGCTCCCCAGGTTCCAACTTCTTTTAGCCCAGGTTTGACTTTCAACATCTCTTTGACCATAGTGTCATCCTGAACCGCAGAATCTACCCTACCATTTAATAGATCTTCTACTGCTAAAGTAAAGGTGTCGTATACCTTCATCTTTAAATCAACACCTTTATTAATAAGATTATCTTCTATCCAATTAGCTCCGGTTGTGCCTCTCTGTGTTCCTACTGTATGCCCCATGCTAAGACCGGTAACAATATTTAAATCAGAATCTTTGCGCACTACAAGAGACCATTTGTGCTCCCAATATGACTTTGTATAAGCTATAACTTTTGCCCTCTCCTCTGTAAAAGATAATCCTGAAGCAATGAAGTCGATTTTCTTTGCTACTAAGGTAGGAATTATCGTATCCCAAGCTGTGGGCTGATGCTTTACCTCAAAACCCATCTCTTGAGCAATCCAATCTACTGCCTCTACATCAAATCCTGCAGGATTGCCATCTTTGTCAACATAGGCAAAGGGTGGAAAATCAGGATCTATACCATTTATATAAACTTTTTTTTCTTGAGCTTGACCTATAACTATACTTCCTATCAATAAAATCAAAGCAAAAATTAAAAACACATTTACTAATATTGATTTTTTTCTTTTCATCTTTTTTACTCCTTATTTGTTTACATTTTTTAAACTATACATTTCCCATAAAATCTCAAAATAAACTAATATATCACCCCCTTCTCTTCTTTGAGAAGTTTTAATAAATTATTAAGAGTTTATTTTTCACCTCCCACTTTTAGCCATATTTTCAGAAATTTTCAATATAAAAATATATGCTTAAAGATATCAGTTAATTTCCTATATTTCTTATATGTTAACACATTTTATTTAATAGATTGACAATTTACGTAATTTTTTCTTATATCTTATTCTAAACCTGGAATTCTTAATTTTTTTTCTAATATATTAAGAAATTTGGTAACTATAGAAACGACTAATAAATATATTATTCCTACTACCAGAAACACTTCTGTATACCTAAAATGACGGGTAGCAATAATTTTTCCTGCCCCGGTCAATTCTACGCAGGTTACCATGAAAGCTAAAGAGGAATACTTTATTAGGTAGATGATTTCATTAGAACAGCCTGGAATAGCCCTTCTTAAAGCTTGAGGCAGAATAATATACAATATTGCCTTAATTCTACTCATTCCCAAAGCCTCTGCAGCCATCATCTGGCCAATTTTAATTGATTGTATTGCTCCTCTAATATATTCTGAGTGATAAGCTCCACTACAGAGGATAAAACCTGTAACTGCTGCCATAAAAGGAGAAAAGAAAATCCCTATAGAAGGAAGTGCATAATAAATAATAAAAAGTTGAACTAATAAGGGGGTACCTCGAAAAAATATTGTATAAATGGCACATAGAGAAGATATAAATTTATTTCCATATACTCTCCCTACAGCTATCAAAATACCTAAAATTAAACCCGAAGGAATAGATAAAATTATTAATTTAATAGTAACCAAGACTCCTTCTACTAAAGGGGGCAAGAGAACATCTTGTATAAAATATAAATCAATCATCTTTCTTCCACCGACTTTCCATAAAGCTCAGTTATTTTATGAAGAAATTTCTTGGTTCTTTCATGTTCGGGATTAGTAAAAAGTTTGTAAGGGGAGCCTTGATCTATTATCCTTCCGCTCTCTATAAATATTACTTCATTTGCAACCGAACGAGCAAAACCCATTTCATGGGTCACTACTACCATAGTCATACCGTTAATAGCTAACTTTTTGATAACCTCTAATACCTCTCCAATTAATTCCGGATCAAGAGCTGAAGTAGGTTCGTCAAAAAGCATAACACTGGGATCCATAGCTAAAGCCCTTGCAATAGATACTCTTTGTTTTTGCCCCCCAGAGAGTTGGGCAGGATACAAGTAAGCTTGTTTTTCTAAACCAACCTGTTTTAATTCTTCCATTGCCTTCTCTCTTGCTCTATTTTTATCCATTCCTTTTACCCTAATAAGCCCTATCTCGACATTCCCTAGAGCATTTATATGGTCAAATAAATTAAAATCTTGAAAAACCATTCCCATTTTTTGACGGAATTGGTTAATGCTCTTTTTAGTGTGAGTTACTTCTTCCCCTTCTAACCAGACTTGTCCCTTATCCGGGATAGTCAATTGATTTATGCATCGAAGAAGAGTACTCTTCCCACTACCCGACGGTCCAATAATAACTTTAGTTTCACCCTTTCTTACTTCAAATGATATCCCTCTTAACACCTCTTCTTTTCTGTATCTTTTATAAATTTCTTCAACTTTTAAGATAATTTTATTATCTTCATGCATTTTCTAATACTCCTTCCCACTATTACTATAGCTACCATAACCAGGGATTTTTACTTTCTTTTCCAATATATTAAGAAGCTTCACTCCTCCATAAGTCAAAATAAGGAAAATCGCTGCACAGGTAAGAAAAATAGGCAAAGGTTGATAAGTTCGAGTAGCAATAAAGTTACCCCGAGTTATTATCTCCATTAATCCAATAGCATAAGTTACAGCTGAATCTTTTAAGATAATCGAATATTCATTTGACCAACCTGGGATGGATATTCTTAAAGCTTGGGGTAAAATAATGCACCAAATAGCCTTGAACTTAGTCATCCCCAAAGAACGAGCAGCCATCATTTGTCCTTCACCTACTGATTGGATGCTTCCTCGAAAAATTTGAGATTGATAAGCAGCACTTCGGAAACCTAAGACTAAAATAGCAGCAGTGAGAGCAGTTAAATTAAATCCTAAAAATAAAAATAATCCGAAGTAAAAAAGAAAGAGAAGGACTAAAACGGGTAGCCCACGGAAAAACCAGACATAAAAGGAAATTAAATTAGCGACATACTTATTGCCATAAACCTGTCCTATAGCCATAGGGATTCCTATAATTAAACCTAAGGCTAAAGCTCCTCCTATTAGCTTAAGAGTTATTATAGACCCTTTTAGTAAATAAGGAAGAGATTGATAGACCAATAAAAAATTTTCTGTCATAATTACTCCTCATCTGTTAAATAAAATAATTTGCTGATTTAAGAAAATTTGGTTTTATTTTAGGATTCTGTATTATAGATTCGACAAAAATTTTAAAAATCCTGCTTTTTTTTAAAAAAATAAAAAAAGAGGAAGTGATATAAAATACACCCCCTCTTAACTAATGGCTTTGGGTTTTTATTTAATTTTCACTATTATAACATTATTTTTGTATTTTTTAAAATTTATTTTAATTTAATTAATGCATGTTTGATGGCGTCAATAAAACTATTAAATATTGTTAATTTCCAAACCTATTGCCTCATGTTCAAAACCCTTAATTGGAGCTCCTATCATTCCATAAATACCTACGGATATCCATTCCCCTAAATTTTTTTGTGTAGTATCAATAGGACCCCTTAAAATAACAAATTTTACACCTACAGTTCTTAAAAAATTACCAATGCCAATTTCTCCCCTACATAAACCCTTTAATGCACTTAAAATAGTATGGTATACTACATGTTCGTCTCGATAACAGCCTGCACTAAAAATTCCTTCTCTCTTTGCTGTAGTTTCTATTGCAGCGATAATTTCTTTGCTATCCATGGTTCCAGCTTTGCCTATACATATTTTATAACCTAAATTACTAACTTTCTTAAATAATTCTTTTTCTTCTTCTTCGGAAGATATTAATAATAATATTGTTAATTTTCCAATTTTAGCCAAATTAAAACACCTTTTACCTAAATTACATTCTCTAATTTCGAATGTATAAAAATGAAAATTTAATTTTTGTCATACTCTTTATGTAAAGATACTACATAAGTTTTAAAAATCCTGCTTTATTCTTAAAAAATTGAAAATATTTTTTATAAATATATAAAGAAGGGGGGGATTTTTTCGAATTCACTACTATTACTGATTATACGAAATTCTCTTTGCCGGCTCAAAAGGGCTTTTCGCCTTCTTTAAAATATCTTTATACACCTCTAAATTTCGGTCTTCAAGATGATCAAATATCATCGGGCTACTTGATCCATAAGTTACATGTTTTAGTGGATTGGGGTCAAGTTTTGCAGATATTATCTCTTCTGTACCTCGAGCCTGGGCAAGTTTCCGGGCGATAGGGCTAATTATCATACTGCTTCCAAAATAATAGTTATTTCCCGCATCTGCCCCTACAGAATTTGCGGCTACAACATACACATGATTATCATATGCCCTGGCTTTATTAGTCATATCCCATATCTCAAAACTTCGTAATAATGCTGAAGGTCTGGTTATAATCTCCGCTCCCTGAATAGCTAAAACCCTGCTCAATTCTGGGAAATCGCCATCATAGCATATTATCATTCCAATTTTCCCCAATTTAGTATCCACTATAACAGCTTCCTTACCGGGAGTAGTCCACCCACCTCCACCAAGCCTCTCGGTGGGGAAGGGATGTGTTTTACGGTAAATCCCGGCAATTTCTCCCTCATCATTTATGAGTACAGAACTATTCATGATCACATTTTTTTCTTTGCCTTTTTCATACACGGGAAGGACTACGTGTACCTTTAATTCTCTGGCAAGCGCTCCAATCTGCTCGGTTTCGGGTCCCGGAATATAATTTAATAAATCATAGAACTCTTCAGACGGCATACCGGGAGCAAATCCGGTAGTAACAGATTCCGGAAATACGACTAATTCAGCGTCATGCTCTTTCACTGCAGTCCTAAGCCAGAAACCTATTTTTTCTAAATTATAATTAATATCATTCGGTTTAACTGCAATTTGAACAGCAGCAGCAATGAATTCCTTCATCTTTTCTCACTCTCCTCTATATTAAATCAAAAAGTGCCAGGCCATCTTTAAGGATGTACCTGGCACTTTTTGTTTATCTATTCCTCGTCAAAGGCAACAACCCTGCAAATACTTGATTCTCCATCGACAAAACGCCAGGGGAAACACCCGACAATAGTTCTTTTGTTAAGAATTTTATCGACATCTCCTCCGAGGTTTTCTATATGAATTATATCAAGATGAAAAAGCTGGGTATGCATTAATTGATAGTGGTCCGGAGGGAATACTTCTTCAAGGCTTTTGCCGTATTTTTTTCTAAAAACTTCATCACACTCTTTTGCCTGCACCGGCATCCAGTCACGAATCTTGGTATTCATCGGGTGATCTGCTGAACCACAGTCAACACCTATCCATTTAATATCCATTTCTTTACACCAGTTGGCAAACTCCATAGTTGGACCAGGATGTTTAATCATATATCTTACTTCATCTGCTTCCGGCTGATCCCAGCTATAACGAAGATATCCGGTATAGATTACCAAAATATCACCTTTCTTTACCTCTACTCTTTCCATAATATCTTTGGAAGAATAAATACCGTAATCTTCAGCAATATCACTAAGGTCAACCACTGCGGCAGGTCCGATAAGGTCATCTAAAGGTATGCTTGCTATATCCCTGCCATGAGTACAGAAGTGAAGTGAACCATCTAAATGTGTTCCTACATGATTACTGGTGGTAATAAGCTGGCCATTGGCTCCATTAGGGGCAAGCCTCTTAAAAAATTTAATTTGTAGCGGCTCATAAGTTGGCCAGGCCGGAGTCAAGTGGCTTATCGGTTGAGTTAAATCGTACATCTTAATCTTTTCAAAAAATTTCATTTTATTTCTCCCTTCATTTTATACTAAATTTTTTGTTTCTAAATCTTCTACAAACGCTTGCAAGGCATCCTCAAAACAGTTCATCGGAGGTTTCACCAGACCTGCTCCTACCTGACCAATACCCGGGTCCTTGTGGGCTATTCCGGTATTAATACTGGGCAATATTCCGGTTTCAACTACTTTCCGAATATCAATCCCGGTTGGTGTCCCTCTAAAATCTAAAGCAGGAATTTTAAATATAGTATTCTCTGCAACGGTTATTTCATACATCTTAAGGGTAAAGTTTACTGCATCTTTAGCAGTCCCTCCCACAAATTGAACGATAGCAGGTGCTGCCGCCATGGTAAACCCGCCAATGCCTGCTGTCTCGGCTATAACACTATCACCGATATCAAGGTTTGCATCTTCTGCCGTATAACCGGGAAATAAAAGTCCATCTACTATCCCGGCCGGTCCGGTAAACCATCTTTCGCCGAGTCCGCTAACTCGTATCCCGAACTCAGTTCCGTTTCTGGCCATAACCGTAACAATAGTACTAAATTCTATATTTTTTGCAGCATCGAGTATGCATTTACATGCAGGCATAGTAAGGTTTAAGAAAAAATGGTCGTTGCTGTCTATAAATTTCAATACTTCAATTTTTTCTTTTTCATTGAATTTTGTCTGAATAATATAAGGAGCCAGTTCTCTAATCAAAAGCGAGGTCCCTGCCCTATTCCGATTATGTCCCTCATCACCCATCTGAAGTGCCTGAGTTATCATAGTTTTCAAGTCTATCGGACCATGTAATTTAAGTGCTTGTTTTAATAGTGGATAAAGCAGATTCTCCATCCACTTCAATCTTTTAATCACTTCATCACTATAGGCGCCATAGCGGAGAACTTTACCTAGGCCTTCATTTAAAGTGCAATAAGAATGATTACCGTATTTCTTATTCTGAAGAATCCACACCGGCATCGAAGCACTGACTACTCCGGCCATCGGCCCCACCGTATTATGATGATGACAGGGGTCATAAGATATTTTTCCTGAAGCAGCAAGTTCAATGGCTTCTTTTTTATCGACCGCAAGACCTTCATAGATTAATGCTCCGATAACTGCGCCTCTTAAAGGGCCTGACATTTTTCCCCATTTAATAGGTGGGCCGGCATGAAGTATCGTTTTTTTGGTCATTCCGGAGATAACTTCTCCTGCTACCCCGATATCTAAAAGTGTGGGCTGTCCGTTCAAGATTATTTCCATTACTTTCTTATTGGCTGCTTCTATTCTTTCTTGAACCATGAATATTTCCTCCTCTTATTTTAACTTATCTAACAAAGAAAGCATCTTTTTATTTCCTCCGGCAGGAGGCTTCCAGTCCACCTGAACGGTCTTGACATTTTGTTTCTTTAAATTTTCATTAAAAGATTCAAGCCCCATATTTATTATCTTTAATTCCTCCTGGAATAATTCATTAATCTTGGTCATTGACTATTCCTCCTTGATAAAACAATTGCAGCCGCCAATCTTACTGTCTGAGCATTACTGGGCATAACAATTACCCCTTCTTCTTTAAGTTTTTTCTCTTGCTCAATAAGATTCTGGGGGTCTCCCTCTGTCCCGCAGACAGAACATATCATGCAGATATGCCTCCCGTCTTTCCCGGCAATTTCTCTTGCTTTTCGGATATAGGGGATCATCTCTCCTGCCGGATCAGGATTGCTGCCAAACCCCAGGACAAAATCCATTAATATAACCGCTGTCTCTCTATCTTTTGCTTCTGATAAAATTCTTTCCTGACGTACATACGGATCTATCATCGGATGCGGTTTACCCCGGGTAAATTCATCATCGCCAAGATCAATTAAACTATGCCTGTAACTTTTATTGATATCAGAAAGCTTCCCTTCAGGCTTTAAGGGAATATTCGAATATATACCGCCGATTAAAGCGGAAAGAATTATCATCGCTTCGTCGCAAAGTGTCCCACCGGTATATAGACCCCTGATATATCTTTGCTTTTGGTTTAATTTTTTGGTTTCTTCCTGAATAATCTTATCTATACCGGTTACGGTAAAACCGCTAAAATCTTCGATAGATTTTCCCTTTGCTATCGCCACCGCCTTATGGGCAGTATCTTCAAGACTTAAACCGGGGATAGAGCCATATTCTTTGATCACCTCCGGGTCGCCTCCTGCAAAATAAACCACCGAAGGCTTTTCCCCTTCTTTTAATATGGAAAGTACTTTTCTCGCCACTTCTTTATCCGGAGGCTTGGAAATTAAAACTATAACTTCAGTAAGGGGGTCATTTTGTAATGCCTTTAATCCTTCAATCATCATTATACCACCAACTTCGGCTTTAAGATCCCTGCCTCCTGTACCGATAGCCTGTGAAATACCGTTCCCCAATTTATCAATCATCACGGTTACTTCCTGTATGCCTGTACCTGATGCCCCCACTATGCCGATAGGACCTTTCCTGATAACATTGGCGAAAGCTAAAGCCACATGGTTAATAATTGCTGTCCCGCAGTCAGGTCCCATCATCAGAAGCCCTCTCTGTTTAGCCAGCTTCTTTAAATCTATCTCCTCTTCCAAGGAAACATTATCACTGAAGAGCATAACATGTTTATCATTTAATAAAGCATTTTTTGCTTCTCTTGCCGCATATTCCCCGGGGAGAGAAATCAGAACCAGATTGGCATCAGGTATATATTTGAGGGCGGATTCAAATGTTGAGGGTTGGTAATCTTCTGATTCTGCTTTCTTCTTACTTAACAGTTCATCAACGAAAGCAAAAGCTTTTTTAGTAATATTATCGTCTATAGAATCTAAAGAAATAAAAAAATCATTGGGGGTTGTTTTTTGTAATTCGGGAGTTAAAAGATTAAGATTACCTGCCAGCTCTTTATTAAGTTCTGTCCCCATACCTACAATAACTTCCTTCACTCCCTCAATTTTTTTTACCTCTCTGGTAATTATCATTAAGGTTACAGAATCATAATATGCATTTTCTTTGATAAGATATTTCAAAACCATTTCTCCCCTCTCCCATTTATTTTAATATCTTTACCCTGGCCATCAATACTCCACCGAAAACAATTCCAGCAGCACAGTCACTGCCTGATGTCCCGCCAATATTGAGGAGGTTAATACATTTATCTTGAACGGAAGTGTTATGGATAACCGCCAGCATCAAATCCCTGATCGGTTCACTAAATCTTGCCTTCATTCCATTTCTAAGCATTATTTCACTGATGAAAGTTGTTCGCCCCGGAAGGTCGTAAATAATAAAACCTGCTATCTTTTTTAAATTCTCTAAATGGTTGTCAAAATAATATCCTATATAATAAAGTGAGGCCAATATACCCAGTAGAAAATCATCTGCCGCAGGAGTTAGCCCCGGTCCCAGGCCAATAAGTCGTTTTGAAGCTTCGGCAATCTCCTTATAATCAAAGTCACTTATTCCCTTTGCCAATCTTTTTACAGGATTTATAATAAAATTTTTATAATTATTATCTACTCTATTCCCGTCGAGAATAGAAGCTGCACCTTCTATTTCTCCACATTTTAGGGTCAAATCACGAATTTTTTCTATATTTTTATTGAGTATTTCTTCTGAAATTTCAGACCTTAAAAATAAAGGTGATGAATCCCATACCTTGGCCCCGGTAAGTTTGATAGAAAGACAGGCCTCGGGCATCTTTATTTCATCTTTATTTATAACAGATTTCATCCCGGTTTTAAAGCCAATAGAGCATAGTTTTTGGTCTTCTGCAATATCTAACTTAATCGCAGATGGGTAATTAGGAAGCTTTGGAGAAACAAGAGTAACTACTCTATTTCTATCTAATTGAATATTACAGGCATGATCAAATACCGAATGAACAATTCCATCAACTGTTTTAGAGGTAAGAGTACCAATTAAATCAGAAGCTACAGACTTAGCTAACAGCATAACAATTCCCATAAGAATAATTATAAATTTTTACTCTTTACTTTAAATATCATAAATGTATAAAGGGCTCTTTGTCAATAAATCTTTTAACCAATCGTTAGTGTAAACTTTAGCGGGATAGTTAAATAAAAAGAAGAATACTATTTTTTCTATCTTCTCCTTTTCTTTTTCTTTCTCTTTCTCTTTCTTAACTCGATACTCGATACTGATTATCTTATAGTCTTGACTTAATTTATTTTTATGTGCTATTCTTATTTTTAAGACAACACTTAAAATTAAACTCTTTCTATACTTATTGCTTTATTAGTGATATAAAATATTATTTTTAAATAGGGGGTTAAAATGTACTTTGATATTTCAATAAAAAACGCAAGGACTAGATTTTCAAAAGGAAAATGTTTAGATATCGGAATCAAGGATGGAAGAATCGTTAAAATTGGAGAAAACATAAATGAAATAGGGAGCCATTTGATAGACGCTGCTGGAAAATTAGTTACTGAATCTTTTGTAAATGGTCATCTACACCTTTGCAAGGTTTACACTTTAACCAAGGTAGGAGAGGAAGCGCTTACTTCTTATCAGAGTGGCTCTATGGGTAAAGCAATGACTGCTATTGAGTTGGCTTCCAAAGTCAAGGAACAGTATGATGAAAGTTGGATAATTGAAAATGTTCGAAAAGCTATTAAACTGGCTATCAAGTATGGGAATACACATATTCGGGCTTTTGCGGATACCGATACAAAGGCTAAATTAGAAGGTGTGAAAGCTTTAATTAAAGCAAGGGAAGAGTTTAAGGGTGCCGTAGAAATTCAAGTTGTAGCTTTCCCGCAAGATGGTGTAATTCGAGACCCCGGGGCAGAAGATTATATAAGGGAAGCCATGGAATTGGGTGCTGATGTAGTTGGGGGTATTCCCTGGATTGAATATACTGATGAGGATTCCCGGAAACATATTGACCTGATGTTTGATCTGGCTAAAAAATATAATAAGGATGTTTCCATGCTAATCGACGATGCGGGTGACCCTGGTCTCAGGACTTTAGAAATGCTGGCAGTAAAAACAATTAAGGAAGGTTGGGAAGGAAGAGTTATGGTGCATCATGCCCGGGCCATGCAGCTCTACCCCGAACCTTATTTCCGAAAAATTGTTGCCCTGCTTAAAAGAGCAAAAATAGGTGTAGTGAGTGACCCTCAAACAGGACCCCTCCATGCCCGGGTAAGAGATCTCTACGATGAGGGAGTGGGAATAGCTTTGGGACAGGATGACATTGCCGATGCTTATTATCCTTTTGGAAGAAACAATATGTTAGAGGTTGCCTTCCTGACAGCTCACCTTTTATGGATGACTACTTTTGAGGAAATGGAAATTCTATATGATCTTATCACCACAAAAGCAGCTCAGGCAATGGCGATCAAAGATTTTGAGCTAAAAGAAGGGAATAAAGCTAATTTGGTTATACTGGATGCAGAAAATATATGGGAAGCTTTTACTAACCATGAAGCACCGTGTCATGTAATTAAAGATGGAAAAGAAGTAACCCAAAAATAAAAATAATAAAATTAAAACAAAATAGGGAGCGGTTAATTAATTTTATATTCTGATACTGCTCCCTAACTATTTTAACCATCGCTTCGAATTATCTGCTTAACCACCCTTTTCCTCTCTACGATAAGGTTTAAGTAAACCGGCAGGCACAGCTGCTTTTCTGGAAACACTCACCAAAGCAACAATTGTTATAATATAGGGAATCATAAGGAATACGTGAAAAGGAATCTGAATCCCCAGACCTTGAAGTCTAAGCTGAAGCCCATCCAGGAAACCAAAGATAACCGCCCCTGCAGCTCCTCTAAGAGGATCCCAATTGCCGAAAATTACCATAGCAATACTGACCCAACCCCTTCCTCCAACCACATCAATCAGGAACATATTCTGATGAGCCAGGGTTAGAAATGCTCCACCTATTCCTATAAGAGCTCCCCCGGCTGCCAGGCTCAGAGTCCGGGTAAGATTTACATTCACTCCAACCGTATCAGCTGCAAAGGGATTTTCACCTACTGTACGTATCTTTAATCCGATCTTGGTCTTGTAAAGAAGAATTGATATTACCGGAATCAGCAGCCAGGCTAGATAGGTAAGTATATATTGATTAAACAGGCTGGGTCCGATAACCGGAATTTTAGAAAGAAGCGGTATAGCCACCTGTTTAAAGGGTTCCACGGTCGGTGGAACTATAGGAGAACCAAAATGAAGCCGATAAATAAACATAGCCAACCCGGTTGAAAACAGGGTTATTCCCAAACCTGAAACATGCTGGCTTAAGCCCAGGTGTACAGAAAGAAAAGCCATAAGTAAAGATAAAATCATTCCTACCAGAGCAGCAGCAAGTACTCCGGCCCACAATGAACCGGAATTGAAAGTAACCAGGAAACCGGTCATAGCCCCCATTAACATAGTCCCTTCAATTCCCAGGTTTAGCACTCCGGAACGTTCTGCAATGATTTCGCCGAGGGTAGCAAATATGATAGGTGTGGACATACGCATTGTCGCACCTATTAAACCTGTAATAAATGTTGTATTAAAAATTTCACCAATCATTTTCTTACCACCCTTATCTTATATTCTGTTAAAAGCAGGGATATAAGCATTATAATTAATGCCATTCCCTGGATCACTTCAGCAATATAAGTTGGGACCCCGGTCATTCGGCTCATGGTATGGGCTCCGACAAGTACAATGCTAAAGAAAAAAGAAGCAAAAACTACACCCAGAGGATGGAGATTCCCCAACATAGCAATAACTATTCCCGAATATCCATATCCGGGAGAAATATCCATAAGAAGATGATAATGAATGGCACAAAGTTCTCCTACACCGGCAAGACCGGCCAAACCCCCGGAAATTAGGGCAGTTTTTAAGATAATAGAGGTGGTATTAATTCCCCCAAAATGAGCTGCCTTAATGTTTACTCCTACGGCTTTAGACTGATAACCAAAGACAGTTTTATTATTTATAAACCATATAATAAAAACCGCCAAAAAGGCTAAAGGAATTCCCAGATGAAATCGTGAACGAGCCAGGAGCATTGGGTATCGGGCTGCCTCCAGTATGCCGGGAGACCTTGGCCAGCTTGACCCTGCTTGTTGTAAAGGACCAAAAAGCAATGTACCCATTATATGAATCATCACGTAATTTAAAAGGAGTGAAGAAACTACGTCATCCACTTTCAATTTTGTTTTAAGTATGGCTGGAATAGAAGCCCAGATACCTCCACCGATAAATCCGGAGATTATAACAATTGGTAGAAGTATAAATTGAGGAACTCCGGTAAAATTAATTCCCACCCAGGTAGCAAGTAAGGCCCCGGCAAGAAGTTGACCTTCTGCACCAATATTCCAGAACTTCGCTCTAAAGGCAAATGCTACTGCCAGCCCGGTAAATATGAGGGGGCTTGCCTTCACAAAAGTTTCTAAAAGATTATATCGGGTTCCCAGAGCACCATAAAAAAGATAGTAATAAGATTTCCATAAATTACCCCCTGCAATAAGTATGGGAACTGCAGAAAAAATTAAGGTAATAACCACAGCAACTACCGGAATAATAATCTTTACCCACCCCGGCAAAGGTTTCCGTTTGATAATTTTTAATCCAATCATTTTTTTACTCCACACATTAGTAGGCCAATCTGCTCTCGAGTAGCCTTCTCTATTGGAACATCTCCCATTACTTCTCCTTCATACATCACTATAATTCTATCACTTAAGGTAAAAATTTCGTCTAAATCTTCAGAGATCAGCACTACAGCTGCTCCTCTTTCTTTTTCCTCGAGCATTCTCTGGTGAATATATTCCATAGCCCCTACATCAAGACCTCGAGTAGGTTGGGAAGCAACAACAATAATCGGTTTTCCGTCGAGTTCCCTGGCCAAGATTAGCTTCTGCAGATTTCCTCCGGATAAACTCTTTACTTCTGCATTCCTGCCTGCAGTTTTAATATTATATTCCTCTATAAGAACATCACTAAAGTGATGAATATTTTTAAAATTTATTAAACCTTTATTATGAAAATTAGGAGAAATATGACTCTCCAGAATTAAATTTTCTTCTACTGACAGATCCATCATAAGTCCGGTTTCAATTCTATCTTCGGGAACTCTTCCAATTCCTAACTGAATGGCTGAGACAGGACTGCCGGTCTTTACAGGTTTACCATTTACCTTAATAGACCCTGTTACCGGTTCTCTTAATCCAAAGAGCACTTCAGAAAGCTCTCGTTGCCCATTTCCGGAAACCCCGGCAATGCCAAGAATTTCGTTTTCTCTCACTATCATATTTACTTTCTTAACTGCTTCCAGCCCCTTATCATTTATTACAGTAAGGTTATCGATTTCGAGAACTGATTTACCGGGGGCTACTTCCTTTCTTTTAATTCGCTCTAAAATTTCCCTGCCTACCATAAGATTGGCTAACTCTTTAGTATTTGTTTCGCTGGTCTTTTTTTCAGCTGCAACTTCCCCGTTTCTTAGTATCACAATACGATCGGAAATTTCCATTACTTCATTTAGTTTATGAGAAATAAAAATAATAGATCTTCCTTCTTTAGCCAGGGATTTTAAGGTTTTAAATAATTCTATAGTTTCAGATGGAGCCAATACTGCTGTAGGCTCATCCATAATCAATATATCTACATTGCGGTAAAGAGCTTTGAGAATTTCAACTTTCTGTTTTTCACCAACAGCTAAAGTCCAGACCTTTGCCTCGGGGTCAACTTGAAGCCCAAATCTCTCTTGAAGCTGGAGTAGTTTTGCTTTTGCTGATTTTAGGTTCAGAAAAATCCCTTTCTCCGAATCGGTACCAACAATAATATTTTCCAACACAGTTTGGGAAGGTACCAGAGTAAAGTGTTGATGAATCATTCCTACTCCCCTTGAAATCGCATCCTTGGGGGAAGAGAGCTTTACTTTTTCTCCTTTGATATAAATATCGCCTTCATCACAGCTGTAATAACCAAAGAGGATATTCATTAAAGTAGTTTTACCGGCTCCATTCTCACCAAGCAGTGCACAGATTTCACCGGGGGAGAGAGTAAAATTTATATTTTTATTAGCAGTGACGTCCAAAAAGCGTTTAGTTATTGAACGCATTTCTATAACAGGTTTTTTACTATTTGCCATTAATTATTAACCTCAAATTAAATTAATATTGGCTTAAAAAGGTAAAAGACCGGCAGAATTATCGCTCTGCCGGTCTCAAATAACTAAAAAATTAAATTTAGTCTAGTCTGAAACGGGCGGTTCTTCAATAACCGGAACACGGAATGTTCCATTAAGAATCTTCTCTTGAAGGTCTTTTACTTCTTGTAATACCTCTGCGGGAAGTTTTTGTTCGAAACCATGGAAAGGAGCAAGTCGAGCTCCACCTTTAGCCATCATAGACCATTCACCCAAGTCCATAGAAACCCAGGCGTCCTTCTTAACCATCTCTATAGCAAACTCAATGGTGGGATACATATCCCATACAGGACCACTTATAACCACTTCCGGAGCAAGTTCGTTTTGATCAGACATATTACCGAAAGCAAGGATGCTCTTCTCTTTGCAAGCTTCAAATACTCCAAACCTTTCAGCATAAATCAAATCTGCACCACCTTCAATCTGAGCTAAAGCAGCTTCTTTTGCTTTGGGAGGATCAAACCAACCTCCAATATAAGCAATCTTAGCCTTAATTTCCGGGTTAACTGAAAGAGCACCGGCCTTGAAGGCATTCACTAATCTGTTTACCTCACCAATAGGTATAGCAGCAACCACACCAAGAACATTTGTCTTGGTTAATCTACCAGCGATAATACCACAGAGAAAAGCCGGTTCATGAATCCAATTATCAAAGACAGAGTAATTGGGGGCTACCGGACCAAACTCAGAACCAAAGGCAAAAGCAATTTCGGGGTAATCCTTGGCTACTCTTCGTGAAGGTTCTTCGCCTGCCAGGAAGGCATCTCCTACAATTAAATCAAATCCTCTCTCGGCATACTCTCTTAAAACTTTTTCAAAATCAGCTGCAGAAACTTTTTCAGCAAACTCATATTCAATTCCCAACTCTTTTTCGGCTTTAAGACAGGCTTGATGTATTACGCCATCCCAGGGTTCTTCAATAGCTGTCTGGAAAATTGCAGCAACACGAAATGGTTCTGCTGCCCCTACTACTCCTGCAAAAGACGTAAAAAGAAAAGCAATTAATAAAAATAATACTAACTTTCTCATTTTCATCCTCCTTAAAATTTGATTAAATTACTTAGTTCCGATTTACTGTAAAAGAAGCCCTACTCTATCACCACCTTTCAAATAAATAAAATATCAAGTTTTGATAAAATTGTTATTTTATTTTAACATTAACCTATAGTTCTGTCCAATAGATATTATTCGTATCGCGTATCTCGTGAATCGTATCTCGCAAAGATAATAGAAACCAAGAATCAGAATAAATTCGTATCGAGTTAAGAGAAAGAAGAGTTGGAAAACAAAAGTGAAAACCATTCTTTCTCTTAACTCGATACTCTTATCTTTTGTATTCTTTCTTCTCCGTCCTAAACTAATTAACCAGGTAACTAACTAACCAACTAACTCTTTCCTCTTATTACTCATCACACATTACTTATTACTGTATTTCTTCACGCGATACTCGATACTACATACTCGATACTTTCTTTTATTCTTGACAATTAAAATTTATTATTATATTCTAAAATTACAAAAAAGACAGAACAAAACTATATTGAATATAAATAAAAAGGAGAACAAAAATGTCCTTTAAGTACATTGGGAAATCCTTTGAAAAAACTGACGGATATTCAAAAGTTACCGGTATGGCTCAGTTTGTCGCAGATATAAAACTCCCAAGAATGCTCCATGCTCAAGTACTCCGCCCAAAATTTGCTCATGCACTTATCAAATCTATCGACACTTTAGAGGCTGAAAAAAGTGAAGGGGTATATAAGGTTGTTACCGGCCGGGGTTGTAAAATCTTTTTTGGAGCATGTGGGTTCCTTGACCAAAATCCTATTGCCGTTGATAAAGTCAGGCATATTGGTGAGCCGGTAGCAGTAGTCATCGCCGATATAGTCCAACATGCTAAAAAAGCCCTATCACAAATCAATGTAGAGTATGAACCTCTTCCGGTACTGCTTGACCCTGTGGCCGCTGCCCATAATAAAAATGTTCTAATTCACCAAAAACTCGGAGAATATCCTCATCTCCCTTCCTACTTCCCCCAACCCGGAACTAATATTTTTCATCATTACCGTTTAAGAAAAGGAAACATAGAAAAAGGATTAAAAGAAACAGATTTCATAGTTGAAGGAGAATTTGAATTTCCTCTAAGCGCCCATTCAGCACTTGAACCCCATAGTGTAATTTGCAGGTGGGAAGGAAAAGACCGTGTTGAAATCTGGGCTACTTCACAAGCGCCATTTGTGCTTCAACAAGTTATTGCCGATATGTTTAAGCTTCCCCATTCTAATGTCCGGGTGCATATCCCCTATCTTGGCGGAGGATTTGGAGGTAAATCGGACGTAACCATCGAACCGATGCTTGTATATGCTGCCAAATTTTTACCGGGATATGCTATAAAATTTGTTTGCAGCAGAAAAGAAGTTATGACCAGCACGGTTCTTGGCCGTGGCATGAAAGCACATGCTAAACTTGGTGCCAAAAAAGATGGAACTTTTACCGCATTTCAGGCTGAGCTTTATTTTTCTGATGGTGCATTCGGCGATACAGCAACCAATATTGTTACTGTCGCAGGCCACAATTCAGTTGGACCTTATTCTATAGATAACTGCCATGTTGATTCGTATGGTGTTTACACAAATACACCACCGGTAGGGGCTTATAGAGGTTATGGCCACCCTGAAGGGAATTTTATTTCCGAACGCCTTATTGAACTGATGGCTGAAAAACTGAAGACATCCTCTTCTGAATTGCGCAGAAAAAATTTCCTCTGTGAAGGAAAAAAGAATTCCCTGGGTGAGACTATCAGAGATTATAATGGTAATCTCTTCAAATGTCTTGAAAATGTTGAAAAAGAACTCTTCTCCGAACCTAAACCCGAAGAAAACGATAGATATATTTATGGGCGGGGTATTGCCGCGATGATGAAATCACCAAAAGGAGCACCTAATGCCGCTTCCTGCTGCCAGATAAAATTCTGCGCCGATGGCAGTATTCAGGTAAATTTAAGTGGTGTGGACATGGGACAAGGTGCTCAGCAAGCAATGCGTCAAATTGCTGCAGAATCCTTAAAAATTCCCTTGGAACAGATTAGTATTTTTCGCGAAATTGATACTCAACATTCACCCTGGGAATGGCAAACAGTTGCTTCGATGTTTACCTACCGGGGAGGGAATGCTATCGTTAAAACTGCTGAAAAAGCCATTAAAATTTTAAAAAAGAATGCTGCTCCTATCTTAAAATTCGGAATCGATTCTTTGGAATACGACGGAGAATTTGTATATGTAAAAACCGACCCGGATAAAAGAATTGCCGTTAAAAATTTAGTCAGAGGTTATATGCATGAAAATGGATTAACTGTGGGAGAAGTTGCAGAAGCAACCGCTGGCGACAGGCTTCCCGGATATACTGACCCTAATCCGAAGTTTGGTATGGGTTCAGCGGGAGGAACTTGGACCTTCGGATGCCAGGGATGTGAATTAAAAATTGATAAAAAAACCGGCGAAATTACTATCGATAAATTTATTTCCTCTTTTGATGTGGGAAAAGTTATAAGTCCCCGGATGATAAGGGGACAGATTGTCGGGGGAGTAGTTATGGGCATAGGTCAAACCCTCAAAGAAAAGATTGAATTCTCTGAAGATGGAAAGATAACTAACGCAACATGGATGAAGTATAAAATACCCCAAATAAACGATGCTCCCCGAAAACAAGTTGTAATCTGTGTGGAAACACCGGAAATTAGAGCTCCTTACGGTGCAAGATGTATTGCAGAACATCCAATGGTTGCTGTTTCATCATCTATCCTTAATGCCCTATTTGATGCAACAGGCCATAATTTCTTCCATATCCCGGTAACTTCGGAAGATATTTTAAAGGTAATAGGAGGCAAGAATTAAATGGCTGAAATTATCAATATGACTGTAAATGGTATTACCTATAAAATTACCTGTACCGGAAAAGAGAGCCTCCTTGAAATACTCAGGGAACACCTAGGTTTAACCGGGGCTAAAGAAGGATGTGGATACGGGGTATGTGGAAGCTGCACTGTTATTGTAAATGGTGAAGCGGTTACTTCCTGCACTCTTAGAGGAAAAGACAAATTGGAAGGGATTGAAGTTCTGACCATCGAAGGGCTTGCTGAGAAAAATGGAGAACTTCACCCTATTCAAAAATCTTTTCTTGAAGCGGGAGCTGTCCAATGTGGTTTCTGTACTCCGGGAATAATTATGAGACTTTATGATCTTTTCACAAAAAACCCCAATGCCCCGGAGGAAGAAATTCGTGAAGCCCTTTCTAAACACCTTTGCAGATGCACAGGTTATGAAGCCATCTGGGAAGCAGCCCTTCTTGCTCAAAAAAGAATTAATCAATAGTTTAAAAATAGTCCGCCCTATAAAATGAAATCTTATAGGGCGGACTATTTTTACTTTTATATTAGGAAACGGGAATACTTTTAAAATTACTCTGGTAAAACTTTATTTAAAATAATTCCTACTATTGCACCTAAGGCCATTCCGGCTATTTCAAGTGTAGTAGTACCCAGAGGTATAGCTAAAACTGCTCCACCGAGACCAAGAACCAGGACAACCGCTGAAATAAGCAGATTCCTTGAACGAGAAAAATCTACTCTATGTTCTACAACTGTCCTTATTCCAATTGAGGCAATCATACCAAAAAGAACTATAGAAATTCCTCCAATAAGAGGGGTGGGTATAGTGGAAATGATAGCACCGAGTTTCGGAACAAGCCCAAGGAGAATTGCAAATACTGCGGCAATCGCCATAATAGCCGGATGATATACTTTAGTTAAGGCAAGCACTCCTGTATTTTCGGAGTAGGTCGTATTGGCAGGTCCACCAAACATTGCTGATAATGAGGTAGCCAATCCATCTCCAATTAAGGTTCTGTGTAATCCCGGATCTTCTACAAGATTTTTCTCAACCGTTGCACCTATAGCTAATACATCACCGATATGCTCAACCATGGTAGCTATAGCAACAGGCGCAATAATCATTATGGCAGTCCAATTAAACTTTGCCACTGTAAATTCCGGCCACCCTATCCATTTGGCCTGGGCAATAGGAGTAAAGTCAACTGCTCCAATCATAATAGCAACTAAATAACCCACAAAAATTCCGGTAAGAACCGGAAGAACTTTAAAGAATCCTTTAGCATATATACTTACAGCGGTAACCACAACAAACCCTACCAAAGCAAGCCCCCAATTTCCTTTTGCCATATCTATAGCAACAGGTGCCAGTTTCAATCCGATAACTATAATTATCGGGCCAGTCACTACAGGCGGGAAGAAGGTTAAAACTTTTTTAACCCCAAATACGCTTATTAATCCTGAAAGAACCAAATACAACAAACCTGCAACAACAATACCTCCACAAGCATAAGGTAAACCAAATTTATCAGCAACTACTAACATGGGAGCAATAAAAGCAAATGATGACCCAAGAAAAGCCGGTACCTTGCGTTTGGAGATAACATAAAATAAAAGTGTGCCACATCCTGCCATAAATAAAGCGACTGAAATATTAAGTCCGGTAATAATGGGGACTAAAACAGTTGCTCCAAACATTGTAAACATATGTTGAAGACCTAAAACTATTTTTTTTGCAGGATCAATATAATCTCCATCCCTTATAGCTTCCATTTCTAAAGAAGTGTCCTTTTTCAAAATGCATTCCTCCTTTTATTTATTTTCTCTTATATTCCCGTTTCCTAACTAATCTTATTACCTTTATTAAATTCACATCAACTGCGCCTACATTTCTTATTTATTATTACTTTTTATCGCTTTTAAAACCTTTTCCGCTGTTATAGGCAGTGAATTAATTCTACAGCCAATCGCATCAAAGACTGCATTAGCAATAGCCGGTGCAGTAGGCACCATGCAGGGTTCTGCGATACCTCTTGCCCCCCATGGTCCTGTAGGTTCAGGATTCTCAATTATACTAATTTTCATTTCAGGGACATCTCCTGCTGTAGGTATCTTATAATCAACAAAAGAGGGATTTAAGACTTTACCCTTTTCTATTTTCATCTCTTCAAATAGGGCAGAACCCAATCCCTGAACAATGCCCCCTTCTATTTGGGCATAGACAAGCTCTGGATTTATAGCTTTTCCTGCATCATAGGCGGCGGCAATTTTTAAGACCTTCATCTCACCTGTTTCTATATCTACTTCAACTTCTGCAGTTTGTACTCCAAAAGTCCAATAAGCCACGGGTTTATCTCCCTGACCGGTTTCCTTGTCAGTATCCTTTACATCGGGAGGAATAAAAGCTCCCCTTCCGATAATCGGACCATGTATCCCAGACCCATCAGGCATAGTTAAGCCCATAGCCAGATCAGCAATTTTTACTTTTTTATCAGGATAAATTTTTGAAATAATTTGTCCATCTTTTAACTCCAACTCTTCTTCAGAAATACCAAATTTTAACGACGCTAATCTTAACATCTGATTTTTCGCATCTTCTGCCGCTCTCTTAACTGAATTTCCACAACAGTAGGTCGTTCGGCTGGCTACAGTCTGCCATTCATAGGGAGTACAATCTGTATCTCCGGTCATTATACTTATCCGGGAAATGGGAACAGTAAGTACTTCAGCAGCTATCTGGGTTAAGACGGTATCAGAACCCTGCCCCAGATCCATCGCAGTAACTAATAAATTAACAGTTCCGTCTTCATTAATTTTTACAATTGCCGAAGAACCTACATTATTAGGCATTGAAGGTGCTTTATACATACAAGCAATTCCCTTGCCGCGATATTTTATTTTTGATACCTTTTTTACTCTTTTATCCCATTCTATATCTTCAGTAACTTTATCCAGACATTGTATTAGACCCACGTTCTCCAGAACCTGTCCGGTTACTGTGCTACTGCCATCTTTTAAGGCATTTCTTCTCCTGAATTCAGCCGGATCCATTCCGATTTTATGAGCCACTATATCCAGATTCTGCTCTATAGCAAAGTGTATCTCAGACATCCCAAACCCGCGGTAAGGGCCGCCTACCGGATGATTGGTATATACACAAATCGAATCAGCTTTCACGTTGGGAATATCATAGGGCCCGGTTGAGGCATATCCGCCTGCCCGGGCGATATTTACCCCGTATTCTGTATATGCTCCGCCATCCCAGTAAAAAGTGTTTTCTTCAGCAATAATCTTACCGTCCTTGGTAACCCCGGTCTTAATCCTGGCATACATACCCTGCCGGATAAAAGTATTTGTAAAAACATCTTCTCTTGAAAAACTCAGTTTTACCGGACGGTAATTAGCTTGTTGAGCTAAAGGTATAACTATCCCTTCAAGAGTAGTACCTGCTTTCGCGCCAAATCCTCCACCTATAGCCAGAGAAATAACTCTAATCTTATTTAGGGGCATATCGAAGGCAACAGCAAGGGTGCGCCTTACCGCATAAGGTGATTGGCAGCCTGCCCAAACACTAATTTTACCTTCGGGGTCTGCTTGAGCTATAGCACAATGGTTCTCAATAGCACTATGCTGTATATGGGGAACGTAAAACTCATTTTCAAAAATAAAATCCGCTTCTTTAAAACCTTTTTCGACATCCCCCTTTCGAATTTTATAGTGATTGCTTATATTAGTTCCACCCTGAGGTAAAATTATAGAAGCGTGCTTGTAACTTCCCAAGTCTTCATGGATAATGGGGGCATCAGGTTTTATACCTTCCAAGGGGCTGAATATAGCTGGCAGTTCTTCATAATCTACTTCGATTAAAGATACCGCTTCCTCAGCAATTTCTTCCGATTCCGCGGCAACTGCCGCTACCGGTTCCCCTATAAACCTTACCTTGTTAATGGCCAGAAAAGTTTTATCTTCCAGATAGAGTCCTACTCGAATAGGCACATCCTTCCCGGTTGTAACCACTTTAACTCCCGGCAATTTTTCTGCTTTTGAGGTATCAATCCTTAATATTTTAGCATGGGGGTAAGGACTCTTCTTTATCCTGGCATACAACATCCCGGATAATTTTAAATCATCTGTATATCTTACATAACCGGTTACCTTTTTAACACCATCTACTCTTTTTTCGGATTTTCCCACATATTTCAGCATTTTATTTCTTCTCTCCCTTCTTGGCAGCATCAAGTACCGCATCCACAATACGTTGGTATCCGGTACATCTACACAGATTACCCGCCAGGGCTTCCTTGACATCTTCTTCTTTAGGATGGGGATTTCTATTAAGCAGTGCTTTGGCAGACATCACCATACCCGGTGTACAATAGCCGCACTGGATTGCATTATGTTTTAAAAAACTTTCCTGTATCGGGTCTAAATTAATGCCGTCTGATAAACCCTCAATAGTTAAAATTTCTTTACCATCTGCCTCCACAGCCAACATCAGACAGGAATTTACCGGTTTATTGTTAACCAATACCGTACATGCCCCGCATTCACCAGCACCACATCCCTCTTTTACCCCTATCAAATCAAGGTCTTCTCTGAGCATTTTTAAAAGAGTTTTATTGGGCTGGACTTCCATCTCTTTAACTTCTCTATTTATGGTAAAACGAATTTTGTGTTTCATAAAATATGTCCCCCTTTTGCTTGAAGAATTGCCCGTCTCACCAAAACTTTAATAATTTCTTCTCTGTATTCTTGTGAGGACCGAATATCCGAAATGGGTGAAACCTCAGTTAAAGCAGATTCGCCGGCTTTTTTTAAAAGAGGCTCATCTATTATTTTTCCTTTTAATAATTCTTCTGTCTTAAATGCCCTAATAGGTGTTGGAGCAACCGCTCCCAGGGCAATTCTTACTTCGTCTCTTATACATACTACGGCTACTCCCACTGTTGTCAAGTCAACTTCTTTCTTGCGCCCCTGTTTTAGATAGACTCCTGTCCAACTATCTTTTATGGGCGGGATGGTTATGGAAGTTACAATTTCTCCTTTTTTGAGGATATTCTTCTTTACACCCGTGAAAAATTGAGTAATGGGAACTATTTTCTCCCCTGTCGGGCCAATGATATTCACCTTTGCCTCTAAAACCAAAAGTGGCGGTGCCGTATCTGCAGCGGGTGATGCGTTACAGGTATTTCCC
>DAOUWX010000147.1 GCA_030666935.1 Atribacterota bacterium
GGAAAACTTAATACAAACATAACTTTCAAAGGATTGCCGGTTAGAATTTCTTCACGGGTAACTTTTCTCATTCTCTCTCCTTCTTTACGGATTGTAAATTATAATATAACAATTTTTCCTCAATTATACAATTTCTATCTCGACATGCTCTCCTTTTTCTTCTTCCATTATATCTACAATTTTACCGGTAAATTCCGGGTCATTCATCGCTTTGTTGAGTTCATCCATATCGATGGGTATTTCTTCTCCGCCAATATCTACTGTGTTCTTGCCCAACTTGCTAGCGAGATTTATTCCCCAATTGACTAAGCTGAAAGGAATGGTGACATTTACCTGAGGCTTGTCTCCTTTGGTGACGCGGATTTTTAAGAATCTCTTTTTCTTTGTAGAGAGAGGAGTAGTCTCCTCTTCTTCTTTAGTTTCCCTTAAGGCCTCCAGAAGCTCTGCCGCTTCCTCATCATTAATTTTCCCTTCTTTAAGCATTTCCAAAACTTTTTTAATTTCTTCTTTCATTTTTTCTAAACTCCTTTTAAAATTTGTTTTTAGTTAATAGACGAGATTGCCACGCTTGCCTTTAGCAAGCTCGCAATGATAAAAGTAAAATTTTTATTTATTGTTTTATTTCCTTCATTAATTTTATCGCCTCGGCAGCGGTAATTTCTCCTCTTTCAAGGGTATCTAAAATCTCTTTTTCCTTAAGTCTTTCACTTTCATTAAATAATCCCAGGGTAATTAGCAATTTATCCAAACGATTTTTTACAGTAGGGTAAGAGATACCCATCCTCTCCTGAACTTCTTTGATATTTCCTCTGGAGCGAAGAAAGGCAATTAAAAATTTAGTATCTTCCTCAGAGAGAGACAGAAGTTTGCTTATAGGAAATTCTCCCTGAATTGTAGTGCTGCATTTAGGGCATCTTAATTCTGTAATCTCCAACATAGAGCTACAGGCCGGGCAAAGAGTCGGAATTTTCTTCATTATTCACCTCCATGTTAATATAATTAATGTTGTTATTAATAATATTAATATAAATGTTTAATAATGTCAAGTAAAATATTAATAAAGTTATATATTATATTATAATATTGATATTTATAATGAATTTATTATTACTGCACCAGGCACGAAATGACAAAATGATATATTTCCTTAAAATTTACTGCCTTGGATAGTGGAAATATTAAGATATATTATTATGGTCTTGGTTAGATAGTAATTAGTTTGAAATTGAAGCTCATCTAATTAACCAAGTAACTAACTAACCAGCTAACTAATTTTCCACTAGATATAAATAGTTTTCTTGCAATTAAATATTTATTTACGTAGAATAAATACATTAACCGGAGAAAAAATAATTTGCTGCTCTGAGGGCATAAGGGAGATGTAGTTTGAAAATATCTGTTTCTCAAGAGAATTTAAATACTATATTTGGAATATTGGCTATATTATTTTGGGGGACTACTATCGCCTTTTCGCGAAGCCTGACAGAGCAGTTAGGGCCTTTAACTGCTGCTTCCTGGATATACTTACTGAGCGGTATTTGGAGTTGTATTTATCTGATTAGTAAACCGGGGGGAATTAAAAAAACCTCTCAACTTCCCATATTATATTTAATAGGTTGTGGAACTTTATTTATTTTTTATATGGTATGTCTTTATTTGGCGGTGGGATTAGCTTTTAGCCGTGAACAGGTAATTGAAGTAAGTATTATTAATTATCTCTGGCCCGGATTGACTCTGGTCTTTTCCCTTCCTATTTTAAAAAAGAAGGCGAAAATAACTTTAATTCCCGGTATTATAATGGCCTTTGCTGGATTTTACCTGGCTACAGTAAACAGTGGAATGTTTTCCTGGGAGGTTTTCAAAGGAAACTTTCAAGTAAATTATTTTCCCTATTTATTAGCTTTTATGGCTGCTATTTCCTGGGGGCTCTATTCTATTTTGGTTCGCCGCTGGGCTGGTCATACTGAAGGTGGGGCAGTCCCCCTCTTTCTTTTGGGTACCGGATTAGTCTTAATTGCGATAAGGTTTATGTTTCCCGAAGAATCTTATTGGACGCCACGGGTAGTAGTCGAGCTTTTATATATGTCTGTCTTCCCCACCTTTTTAGCTTATACTTTCTGGGATAGGGCTATGCGAAAAGGCAATATTATCTTAGTTGCTTCTCTTTCCTATTTTACCCCCTTACTTTCTATTATTATCAGTTCCCTATATCTTCAGGTGGTAATTAAACCCAGCCTCTGGATAGCCTGTGGCTTGGTTATTGCAGGAGCTGTTATCTGTAAATTTTCTATTATGGATAAAACTGAAAAAATCTAACTAAAGCAAGGGAATAGGCAATACGTTGCTACAATTACAATAATAGATTCCAATTACCTCTTTTTTAGTTTAGTAAATTAACTTTCCTATCTATAGCGCTATCTCTTAGATTTTTTTTGAAAAAAGAAAGAATTTAAGATATTATATAGTATAAATATAATAGGAAAAATTAAAACTTGAGGATGGATAATATGAAAGATGGTGAAAAGGCTAAAAAACAACCTATCAATGAATTGTTTGATTTGCGTAAAAAGATTGCCGAGTTAGAAAATGTAAAAACCAGCCATAAACAAACAGAGAAAAAATTAGCGAAATCTGAGGAACTATACCGTCTAATTGCTGAAAATGCCAGTGATGTAATTTCTTTTGCCACTTTTAATTTACGTCCGGTTTATACCTATGTTGGTCCTTCTGTTAAAATAAGCACTGGATATGAACCTGAAGAATTACTCGGTAAATCCCCCTTTAATTTTATCCATCCTAACGACAAAAAGAAATTATTTCCAATATTAAAAAATTATGTTAATAATAAGTTAAAGAAGATTTTCACTGGAAAAGAATTACCTACCACCAAGAGAATTGAATTTCGTTTTAAACATAAAGAGGGAAATTGGCGATACCTTCAAAGTGATGTAGATATTGTCGGGAACCAACTGCTTTTTGTCACCAGAGATATCACTGACCAGAAGAAAGCCGAAGAAATAATAAAACAATCTGAGAAGAAATACCGTACTCTCTTCGAGAATATGCCCGGAGTTTACTATCGTGCAGATAGAAAAGGAAATGTCATAATGGTAAATCCTCCTGGAGTTAGATTACTGGGATATAATTCCCCCAAAGAGATTATAGGAAAAAATCTCGCAAAAGATTTATATTATATCCCTAAAGACAGAAAATATTTTTTAGAAGAACTGAAAAAGGGAAAGGGGAACGTCAAAAATTATGAAGTAACTCTAAAAAAAAGAGATGGTACCCCGGTTACTGTCTCTACTTCCAGCCATTACTATTATGACAAAGAAGGAAATGTTGCTGGAGTGGAAGGTATTTTTGCGGATATTACCGAACGTAAGGAGATGGAAGAAAATTTACGAAAAAGCCAGCAGGAATTTGCCAGTCTCTTTGAGAGTAGCCCTGAGGCCTTAGTCTATCTGGATGAAAAAGCTAATATCTTAGATATTAACTCCCGTTTTACCAAACTTTTCGGCTATACTTTGGAGGAAGTTAAAGGTAGAAATATTGATGATGGTATGATACATTCCCCTGACAAGATAGAAGAAGGGAAGAGATTAAGTAGAAATGGCTTTGAAGGACCTTTGAACTGTGAGGCAGTAAGGAAAAAGAAAGATGGAACTTTATTTCCAGTACATATCTCTTCTGCTCCGGTAAGAATAAAAGGAAAAAAGAATGGTTTTATCTCAGTATACCAGGACATCACCGAACGTAAACAAAACGAAAAGCTCCAACAGGTTTTATACAATATCTCTACGGCTGCCAATTCCCCTATTACTCTTGACCAACTTTATAAAATTATCCATAAAGAATTAGGCAACATAATCGATACTACTAATTTTCATATTGCCTTGCTCAACAAAGAAGAAAACAGAATACACTATGATTATTTTTTTGACGAGAAAGATAATATCTCTATTACTTTAGAATATGATAATGTTGGTTCACTTTCTGCTCATGTAATTAAAACTGGCCAGCCCCTTTTAGTCAACCGTAAACAGATTAATAAAATGATTGAGAGAGGGGAATTAATTCTGTCTCATTTGGGTACCTTAACCGAAGAGATTCTTTGGTTGGGGGTACCTCTAAAGATAGAAGGTAAAGTGATCGGAACAATGGCTGTCTTAAGTTATGTTAACTCTAAGCTCTACACCCAGAAAGACATCAAAATTATGGAATTCGTTTCCTCCCAGGTAGCTACTGCTATAAAGCGAAAACAGGACGAAGAAGCTCTTAATAAGAGCCAGCAGGAATTTGCCAGCCTTTTTAAGAAAATACCGGAAGCCTTAGTTTATACCGACAAAAAGAGTAATATTCTATATATTAATTCTCAATTTACAAAATTGTTCGGTTATACTTTAGATGAAATTAAAGGAAAAAACATTGATGAAGGTATAATCCACACTCAAGAAAACATTGATGAAGGAAAATATTATTCCAAAAAATCACTAAAGCATTTCGTAAATTACGAAACATACAGAAAAAGAAAAGATGGAAGCATATTCCCGGTATTTATATCTGCTTCCTCAATTAAGATTAATAATAAGGTAAAAGGGGTTATCACTTTATATCAGGATATTACAGAAAGAAAAAGGAACGACAATTTGCAAAAAGTACTCTACAATATCTCTAAAGCTGCTAACTCTCCCATCTCTCTTGACCAGCTCTATCCTATAATCCATAAAGAATTAGGTAATATCATTGATACCACTAATTTTTTTATTGCCTTAACAGATTACCAAAAAGATGAAATCCATTTTCCTTATTTTGTAGATGAAAAGGATGAGGATTTCGCTATTATCAATTTCAGTGAGACTAATTCTCTTACTGTCTATGTCATAAAGACTGATCAACCTTTACTGGTTGATTACAAGAAGCTACAGAAGATGATTGCTCAAAGAGAACTAAACGTTGTTGGCAGTATCACTGACAAAACTATCTGGTTAGGTGTCCCTTTAAAAGTAGAAGATAGGGTCATCGGGGCTATGGCTGTCCAAAGCTACACCAATCCTAATCTTTATCACAAAGAAGATATCAAACTTATGGAATTTGTCTCTAGTCAGATAGCTACTGCTATAGAAAGAAAAAGGATGGAAGAGGAACTGAAAAGATTGGCTCATTATGACACCCTTACCGGAGCATATAATA
>DAOUWX010000199.1 GCA_030666935.1 Atribacterota bacterium
AAATCAGAGCTCGCAATGACGGAAAACTTAAAAAACCGATAACCAAAAGCTGAAAACTGATTTTCTTAACGAAATACGATATACTATATACGATATTCGAACGACTAATTCATAAGGTAATATATAATATTGAAAAAAAAAGGTTTAATGTTAGTAAAATTGGAAAAAAAATTAAACTATAAATTTAAAAATAAAATTCTTCTTAAAGAAGCTTTAACCCATCCTTCTTTTCAAAAGAAAAGTTTAAAAGACAAGACAACAAACAATCAAAGATTAGAATTTTTAGGTGATTCTGTTTTAAATTTAATTGTCACCGAGTATCTTTACCGTAAATTAGCATCTTTTTCAGAAGGCAAACTTACAAAAATTAAATCGGTTATGGTTAGCAAGGATATTTTAGCTAAATGGGCTGATAATCTTTCTCTAGGAAAGTACATTATTTTGGGAAAAGGGGAAGATTCAACCGGAGGAAGAAAAAAACTATCTATTCTTGCAGATTGTTTTGAAGCTCTATTAGGATCAATATATTTAGATAGCGGCCTTCAAAAAGCTAAAAAAATTATCTCACCATTTATAAAAAAAGAAACGGAGCTCATTATAAAGGGAAAACATGGGGAAGATTATAAAACTTTACTGCAGGAAATTTCTCAAAAAAAGATGAAATGTTTACCCGAATATTGTCTAATTAAAGAAAAAGGTCCGGATCATAAAAAAATATTTTGTGTTGAGGTAAAAATAAAGAAAATTACCTACGGGACCGGAAACGGCGAGAATAAAAAAGAGGCAGAGCAGGATGCCGCACAGGATGCTTTAAAAAAGTTAAAAGTAATAAAATGAGGCGAAAAAGTGTTTTTAAAAGAACTTGAAATTTATGGATTTAAATCATTTGGAAAAAAAATAAAACTATCATTTAATTCTGGCGTAACCGCAATAGTCGGTCCAAATGGCTGTGGTAAGAGCAATATTACCGATGCAGTAAGATGGGTATTGGGTGAACAGAATATAAGGTCATTGCGGGGAAAACAGCTAACAGATATTATTTTTTCAGGGAATCATAAAGAAAAGCCTTTAAATATTGCGGAAGTATCATTAACTGTAAATAATTCTGAAAAAGTTCTCCCGGTAAATTGGGAAGAAATAAATATTAAAAGAAGAATTTACCGTTCCGGAGAGACCGAAAGTTTCATTAATGGAGTATCTTGTAAATTGAAAGATATTCAAGAATTATTTATGAATACAGGATTGGGTAAAAATACCTATTCTATCATTGCTCAGGGCGAAATAGATCTTATATTAAGTGCAAAGCCGACTGAACGGCGTTATTTATTTGAGGAAGCCGCATCTATTTCTAAATATAGATATGAAAAGAAAAAAACTTTAAGTAAAATAGAAGAAACTAATAATAATTTAGATAAGGTTGAAAATATAATTTCAGAAATAAAAAATCAATTATTAATTTTGGAAGAAGAAGCAAAACATTTAAACAGTTATAAGATATGTCAAGAAGAGATTAAAAATATGGAATTATTTTTAATCTATCAGAAATATAATTTATGCAGAACAAATTTATCTAAAATAAAGAAAAACTTGGAACAATATAAAAAAGATAAAATCAAGATTATAAAGAAGATTGAAGAAGAAGAAACTGAGATTAACTCATTAAATATAGAGTTAAATAATTTAAGTAAAGAACAAGAAAAATATAAATATGATAATTATGAAATGGATAATAGAAAAAAATTAATTCAGAGCGAATTTAATTTAATATTAGAAAAGAGTAGTGATGTTGAAAAAAGGCTGTTTGATATAAATAAGGAAGCTGAAAATATTACTCAAAAAATAGTTATTGGTGAACAAAGCAAAAAAGCAGTAAATTTGAATATTCTGGAGATAAACAACAAATTAGATAGTTATAACCAGAAACTTATCTATTTAAATAAAGAAATTAGTAATATCTCAAAATTTACCGGTTCGCTTAATATTATAGATATCAATTCAAGGAAGGTATTAAAAATAATTACGAAAAAAGAATCGTTTTTAAAAGAAGCAAAAATAAAATATAGCACTACCTTAAATATGATAAATATAAATTTAGAAAAAATTAGAAAAAAAAGAATATTACTTGAAAATCAATTGGAAAATATGGTGGCAAAAGAGATTGATTATCGAAAAATAGTAAACGAAAGCAGAAGAATCGAAGATGAAGCTCATTTTAAATCAAATGAAGAGAAAATAAAAGAGATTGAAAATATCTTAAAAAAATTACAGGCAGAAGTGGAAAAAGATAGACATATAATTAGTTTAAAAGAAGAAAGGGGAAATGTTTTAAAGAAATCAATTAAGACTAATGGTAATAAAAACGAACAAAAGAAAGAGATCTTTTACTCCAGATATTGCCAAAAATATCCAGATGACCTTTGTGAAAAACTCATAAAACTTATTGATAATATTCCTTCAAAATATGAGAAAATTATGAAGATTGCCTTAAGAGAAAGTTTACACTCAATTGTAGTGAGCGATATTTCATCTGCTTTAAATATATTTAATTCCTTATCGGAAAACGAATTAGAAAAATTAAAGATAATACCTCTGGATTTAATCAAAAATATAAAAACACTTCCTGATGACCAGGTTAAAATTCAAAATAAAAATATATGTGGGTTCGCCAGCGAACTAATAAATTACTCCCCAAAATACCAAAATTTATTTAAAGTTTTGCTGGGAAATATATTAATAGTTGAAGATATAAAGTCTGCCCTTGATATTTCCAATGAGTATTTGGGTAAATACAAAATTATTTCACTAAATGGTATGGTAATAAATATAGACGGCTCCCTGGATATTTATTCAACCTCAGCAAATTCAGAGAATTTTCAAGAGAGTTTTTATGATGTAGGAAAAGAGATTGAAAAATTAGAAAAAGAAATAGAAACTTTAAAAATAAAAATTGAAAGAAATGACAAGTTTATAGAAAAAAATAACCATATTTATAATTCACTATGGAAAGAAAACCAGAATGTAAGAAGATTATTACGAGAGAACGAAAAAAAGGTAACGGACAGTATAAATGATTTGAATAAGGCGAGAACTTCTATTATTGAGCTAAAAGATAGCCGAAGAGATCTTTTATTTGAAGAAAATAGTATTTTGAAGGAGAGAAAAAAAGTTTCTGAGAAATTAGGTATCTTGGAGAAAAATTACAACATCCTTTATGAATATAGCAAAAATATTAGTCATTCCAATAAAATAGTTAATCAAATTGTTACAAGAGGAAACAACCGACTAAACAATCTTTCCAGAGACATAAATGACCTTAAAAATAATATTCTAATAAATAAAGAAAAACTGATAAACATAAAAGAAAAAGCTGAAAATATTTCTCAATACAAGGATGAGCACTCACTTAATTTAGAGGAAAAAAGAAGTACAATAAAAGAATATAATAAAAAACTTGATGGTATATTAGAAGAAATAAAAAAGTATAAAATTCAAATAAGTGGTTTGGACAAAGAGAATCCCTCTGTCTTCAGAAAAGCAGGAGAGATAGAAAAAAATCTGCAAAGAAAATCGAATCTATTAGAAAGTTTACAACAGGAGAAGATAAACCAACAAAGAACCTACGAATCGATCAAAGATAAACAACATAGAGAAGAAATGTTAGAGGTTCAGTATAAGGAAAAATACGTTAACCTGGGGGATGAAGTAAATAAAAATTATAATCTATCACTGGAAAAATTAGAATCATACAAAAACGTATCAGGTTCACAGAAGGAAGCTAACCAGCGGATAGATATTTCAAGAGAAAAAATATTACAAATGGGGCAGATAAACTTTGAGGCGGAAAATAGATATAACCATCAGTTACAGCGCTATAATTCTCTATCTGAAAAATACGATGAGATATGTAAGGCAAAAGAATATCTGGAAATAACGATTTCGGAAATTGACCAAATTGCCACAGATAGATTTAAAAAATCCTTTAATCAGATAAAAACCTACTTTAATGATATATTTATAGAAATATTTTCCGGTGGTGAAGGGAGGTTGATTATTGATTCTGAAGAAGATATATTAAACTCCGGAATAGATATAATTGCACGCCCTCCCGGGAAGAAAACGCAAAATATTGAATTGTTATCCTCCGGTGAAAAAGCCTTAACCGCCATAGCACTTTTACTTGCCTTGTGGAAAGCAAATCCCAGCCC
>DAOUWX010000077.1 GCA_030666935.1 Atribacterota bacterium
GATTCATTGCCATTTTTGTCCCGCCATAATGTGTCTATTTCTACAACGGCAAAAGCTCCATCGCCTTGCTCAGAGACTGTTATTTTTATTGTATTCCTATTATTATGAATTAATTCATGGGTATTGAAAAAGTCTTGCCAGTTATCTTTCCAGCGTTTTCGATTATACCTGCCAAAGGGGAATATCCAATCAAGGGGATTATGTGCATTTTCATTTTTAGGCCAGGGCCACACCATATCGGGGTGAAATATCGATACCAAGGTTTCCGCGTCTTTTTCATTCCAAGCAGCGGTCTCACGATTTATCATTTCCTGAATCTGTTCTTTAATTGTATCCATTTTTTTCCTCATAAAATATTATTATAAAGTATTCATGTTATAAAATTTACTTCTATCATTTTAATTCCTGATCCACCCAAAATCTCTTTTTACCAGCCATAATTTTTCATTACGTGAAATTAGTAAACATTATGCAACAAAGACTAATAAAAGTCAATTTAAAAATAAAAAATAGAAGAAAAAATGGGATGTCCCTATTTTTTATTCATTGTGATTTACGGAAATGTGTGCATATATTTATGATTATTTGGATAATATAAAGGCCGAGTATGATGAGACCTCTTGGCAAAGAAGTTTTCCACACCATCACTACAAATCCATAATTCATCGCATAATAGAGAACTAAATAAGGGGTTAATAATTTCCAATTGTTTCGAAAGGGAATTTTTAAAATATGATCGTATAAACCTTCTAAGGCCAAAAAGGCTAAAAATATTCCCAAAAAGATACTATATTCCACTGCTTTCTGTTGCCATGAAACTAAAAAAATCCCATAGACCGCCGGAATGGCCAAAAGTAAATAAACCCATCCGATTCGTTTCAGAAGGACTATTTTATCCTTCCGAATCAGAAAGATAAAAATTAAAAACAGATTATTTATAAGCCCAAGGATAAAAAATAGTTCTTCTAACATATAATATCCTCTCCTTAAGATGCGATTAATAGGTTTTTATATTTGTATTCAAACTCTTTCACGATGAATACTAATAAAGCTCCTGTCTTTGAGGTCAGGTCTTCACAGGCTGACCGAGAATTTTAAAAAATTGTACTTTATATAAATTTATATAAACCAGATTGCGTTAAAGTTTGCCGGATAGGTTACTTATTCGATATTAAAATTGCATATTTTTTATAAAATGGCTTAACCAAAAGCCATCAGTTTATGCATTTTCTTTAAGTTCCAACCGATACACATCAACCTGAATTCACCCTTTACCTTCTTAAGTGACCTTAGGAAAAAGTGCCGGTAACCCAGATTGTATTTCAAATGCCCGAATACCGGCTCTGTGGTCCAGAGCCTCTGGAGGTACTTCTTGCGTCCCTTCTTTGTCTTCAACCTGTTTCGCATTTGGTCCAGTAATACTTTCCGGTCTTCTATGCTGATGGTACGATACTTCTGTCTGGTACATAAGGATTTTTTTGGACAAGAAGGACAATCTTTGGCTTTATAGATTTTCGTCTGAAATTTGCGGTAAGGGCAATCCTTTCGGCGTATCTTATATAGCTTCAATATTTTACCTTCTGGACAAAGAAAGATATCCTGTTTATGATCATAGGAAAAACGATCCCGATGATAGGGTCCTTTCCCCTTGAGATCTTTCCTGAAGTTCTGGTCAGGGAAGTAGCCAATCTTATTGTTTTTTTCCAGGTACTCATAATTATCATAACTGGAGTATCCGGCATCAGCGGCTATCTCTTCTACGGGATGGGCTAAATTGGTCTCACTGGTTTCGACCATTCGTTCCAGGGCCTTACGGTCAGAGGCCTCAGTGATGACCTCACTTGACAGCATGATCTGTTCTTTAGTTAGGGAGGCCTGACAGTTATAGTTGGTATCGATACGATAACGGCCATCCTTCATGAATCTGGCATCCGGATCGGTCAGATTGATCTTTTCTTTTTCGTTTTTGAACTTCTCCATCACCTTTTTAATCCTGGTCTTGAGCTTTTCTTGGGTATTTATTTCTTCCGGAAGTTCATCCCCTCGTTTATCCCGGTATAGTTCATCTTCTTTAGAATCGGTAGCTTCTGCTTCTTCCAATATCTTTTTTATTCTATCACCGATTCTGTGTAACCACTTTTGATAGGCTTCTTTGGTTTGTGTCCTGCGATTGGCGGCATAAGCCTTGATCTTGGTGCCATCGATATTCATCTGCCCTACCGAAATCAAACCTAATTCCTTACACATACGGACAATATTGATAAAGTATCCTGATAGTTCTTCAATATTATTTTTTCGGAAATCATTGATGGTTCGAAAATCAGGTTTGTACATTTGAGACAGATAGATATAGGCAGTATCGGTCTCACATTTAGATGAAATCTTTCTTCCACTCCTTTCTCCTATGGCATAACCATAAAAGAGTAATTTTATCAGTATCTTCGGATGATAGGTGTTCTGTCCTAATTGTGAATACTTATCTTCAATATCCTTGGTGTCCAGTTGTTCTACGATATTACTTATCATTCTTGACAGATGATTTTCTGGTACATAATCATCAATGGATTTAGGGAATAACATAAATTAATTTTTCCGGTAAGGCTTAAATTTAGGCATTTTCGAACCTCCTTTACTTAAGTTCTATTATATCAAAAATGTCTTTTTAATTCCTGCCTTTTTGTTGTATAATTGAGTTATTCTCGGTCAGCCTGTTCACATTTGACATATCTCAAAATTCCACCATAAAATACTTTTTGAGAATGTTCCTTTTTTTAATTTTGATTGTTCAATTAATTTCTTTGCCTCATTTAAAGTGAAAGCTGATTTTACCTCACTTTCCAAAATCCCAAACCAAGAACGCCTAAGATCTTTTATAAAAAGATAACCGTTAGGTTTAAGTACCCGCTCTATTTCATTTAGCATAATAATAGGTTCGTTAACCGAATGAAACATGTTAACGCTAAATACAACATCAAAGGTGTTATCTTTAAAGGGAATGTTGCGCACATCACACTTTTTAAATTTTAATCGATTTTCAAGATTGGTATTTGATACACAGGAATTTGCATATTCTAAAAGTGGATCAGATAAATCAATGCCAATTATTTCACACCCGGGAATTCTTTTTACCAAGACAATATCCATTCCTCCAAATCCGCAGCCAGCATCAAGAATTTTACCCCTTTTAAATCCCATGGATGCCAATTTTTTTGCATAATCATACCCAAGCTTTTCAATTATTTTTTTATGTCTTTTTATGTAGTAATCAGCAAAATCCTTATTGCTAAAGTCTTTTTTATATTTCTTCATAAAATTTTCACTCCGCCATATTGATATTATTATAAAAAGATAAGTTTAAAAGTTTTTATTGCAATGTTGTGTGCCCATTTCGCACAACGTCCCGCGGATATGCGACGTTTTCACCAGAGCGGAGCGCATGTCTGCTGTTATCGGAGCGTTGGTTTGGCATTTCTATATTGCATTTTTAAATTAACCTTTTTTAAAACCACTGATCTGCTTAAAAATATTCTTGGCTTTTCAACAGGTACTAAGCCAATTCCCTTAGCTTTCATTATAGTTTCTTTAAACGTCGCCTTTGAAACGTGAAATAATTTTGGCTCTATAATAAAAATTTTTCCATTGTATTTTAATATAGACTTTATTTCTTCAAAGAATTTTTTTTGGTTAGGAACTTCGTGAACCATATAAAAAGCTAAAACAAAATCAACATTTTCCAAAATACCTATTTTATCTTCTTCACATTTATGTAACTTAATCCTTTTTTCAATTTCTGTTCCTTTGATTTTGTTTTTTAGTTTCTCAAGCATGCCTTCTTGAAGGTCTGTAGCAATGACCGTTCCTAATTCACCAACCATCTTAGCCATTTCAATTGAGAAAAAACCTGGGCCACAACCTAAATCCAAAATCACCATTCCCTCTTTTATATAATTCCTCAATATTTTTTGTGGATTCTGTAATAATCTTCTTATTCTATTATCGAATTCATCTGCTTTTTCAACAGGGCATACTCGTTTGTTTTTATCAACTATTGAATTTTACTCCTTTTTGTTCATCAGAAACTTCTGAGTATGAGTAGAAGATCTGATCAAATTGTGTTCTTTTTTATGTGGTTAAGATTACCACTCACACTGACTTTAAGCAACACATAGAACCCGATGATTCCACTGATAAGATATGGAAGATCAAATATCCCCCCAATCAGGACGGTGCGAAAGCCAACGATTACAGCAGCTGTAGAAAGCGTTCCAAGGAGCCATTTGAAAAGCCTTGAACCACGTGCATTCAAGGCGGCAATGATAAGAACACCTTCAACAAACATGGTTGTGGGGCAAATCGCTCCGAAAACAAATATCTCAGGCCACCTGTAACCTAGCAGTAACTCAACCACCGGATAGAGGAATATTCCATAAGTGGTCAGAGCGATTGACAAGATTCTCAAGTCTTTCTGTTCTGGTAGGCTGAATAAAATATCATCTTTGAATACACTGACAGCAAGCATGATAGTGACTGCGCCGTGTATGGCGGCATTAAAAGCGTAGAATCCTCCTCCTAAACTAATTGCGCAGTTAGTAATACCGTATACATTTATGGCATATATTATCGTCAGTAGCACTTTCATGAGTCTACTGCCCCATGCACTGGAACGAAAATAACAAAACAACAACAATACAATGGCCAGTATGGCAAAGATGATATGTGCCGGAAAAAAGGTGGTGTTTAACTCACCTATCTCGTGAAGAAGCCTAGCTAATTCATTTGGGGGAAACATATTTATATCCATTTCTTTAACTCCTTAATTTTATTGTTCATTTTCTCTATCTCCTTTTATTTGCCTATTTTTTTATTACTTCCAATACTTGCAATTATTTTCAAGGCAATTTTTTTCATAATATTTACCTTAACTATTTCTCTATCCTTTTCCTCATCACCAACAACCACTACTCTACAACCCCTCAGCAAACCAATTGATTTTTTTTAAGTCCATAAATCTTCGCTGAGCCCCAACATTAATGATAATCGGGGCAAGAATTTTTAATTCCTCTCTTCCTTTCTCAGTTATTTTAAAGCAATCTTGAGATGATTCTATAAGACAGTTTTTTTCCAGGTGGACATAAATACTTTCATAATCCTCATCCTTCAACCCTATGGGATATCTCCTTCCAAAACCTTTTTTCATACGCTCAAAGTTCTCTTGTTTTGTCATATCTTTCAGGTTAAAGAACCAGAGACTTACAAATGCTCCCCGTTCTGGTAAAACCCTAAGATGACTTTCAAGAAATTTCGAGAACTTTTCTAGTTTAGGATCTTCTCCGCGCATCACCTTGTTCGATTCCCTAATAAGCTCGTAGCCACCTAAGATTATAAAAAAAGAGACGACTGCACCGGCTACCGCATCAAGCACCAATAATCCCATGGTTGCTCCCAGAAGTCCGACCAAAACAGCGACTGATGACCAGATATCTGTTTTGGTGTGATAGGCATCAGCTACCAGTGATATACTTCTTGTCCGCCCACCGACATAAAACTTATAGAATGAGAAAAAAGCATTGACCGCAATATTAATCACTATGGTAATTAGGGCAATAATTTGAAAATGTATCTGGTCAGGCTGAGAGATCTTGGTAATCGATGTAAAGGCAATGAAGACACCGATACCGCAGAGGATTATCCCGCCGACAAGGGCAGCTTGGGCTTCTCTATTAATCTTTATGCCAATCCAGGTGATTGCCGAGGCAATTATATCAACAGCAGTATGAATTGCATCTGCTATAAGACCGATGCTTCCTGAAAGGAAACCGATAATAAATTCCAGGGCTGACAGACCTACATTTCCCCACAAGGAATAGGCGGCACACGCCTGTTTAGAAAGATGCCTTAAATAGTACCGTTCAATATCTTTTTCTTTTTTACCTAAAGCCTCTAAACCTTTTTCAGTTATCTCGTATTTATCTGAATATTTTATCAAACCTTCATCTGCCAGACAGCTCAAATTAACCTCTATGAGCTTACTATTTATCTGCCAGTAGCCCAGATACATATCACTAAGTTTGTCTTTAAGTTCTCTCTTTGTTCTATTGCTTAATCGCAGCAAACGTAATATGTGCCACCGGAGATTCTTTTTTACTTGAGAGTCCTTGATTTTCAATCGTTTTTTTAGTATATCAACTACCTCCTCTCTCTATAAAGTGCTTTTTCACTTTCTTTAATTCTCGTCACTTCCTTAATCCTTTTTCTCAACCTCAACAAGGCTAACCTTCGGATAGCTATCCTTAAAATCTTTTCTATCAGGAAAATCTCTTGTGAGATAAGCCGGTACTAAAATACCAATGAATATAGTGACTACCATTACGATGATAATAAGCGTTTTTGGTTTCATTCTTAGATATTTATTAAAGCTCACTTTCGCCCAGTTCCAGTGGAGAGCAAGATGAGCAAAAATTAGAATAATAAATATTAAGGATAGCATCCAGTGTATGTCTCCCCAATCGTATCGCGTAATACCTAAAATAGTCCTTTCACTCGCTTCATAGGGGAAACGAAAAAGTAAAACCCCGGTAAAGATCACACCGAAAAAATTAACAAAAATGAGTATGTTCGTCCAAAAGTTTATAATATTTTTTTTCATAATTATTCTCTCCTATTATTTTTTATTATGTACAATCCTCCCAGAGAAGGTGGCGGGGATGTTTCAATTTTCTAACCCTGATGCAAAAGCAAATTGTTGTTTTATTTGATACTGTTTCATTTGTTTGGTTTCCTTATTAAGCAACAAATATGCTATACCTACTGAAATAATATCAGCAACCGGATAGGCTACCCAAATACCCAGCTTACCCATAAACAAAGGTAAAATAATTACTAATAATAAAGTAAATATGGCTTGTCTGGACACAGAAACAAACAAGGATTTAAATGGCTGATTGATGGCTAAAAAGAAGAAATAAGTTAGAATCTGAATACCAATTAGCGGAGTTATCAACATCGATATCTGTAAAGGAATGATTCCTTTTTGAATGATTAATGATTCTTTGGTAAATAGTCCAAGCACACCTTCCGGTAAAAAAACCATAAAAACAAATAAAACAAGCTCCATCGATACAGAAAACATTATCGCCTTTTTCAGGGTTTCCAAAATCCGCTGGAATTTTTCCGCTCCAAAATTATACCCGATAATCGGTTGAATCCCCTGGGCTAATCCTAAAAATGGCATGGTAACAAAAACATAAATTCGACTGAAAACCCCATAGACAGAAATATCTAACCCGCTTCCATAATACCGTAGGGAAATATTCATTACAATAGCTAAAAGGAAAAAGCCAATTTGATTAAAAAATACCCCTGCGCCCAAAGCCAGAATCCGTTTCATTATTTTTCCCTCAAAGGTCCAGTGGTATTTTCGAAGATTGATTATACTTCTACCGGAAAGATAATAGCGCATAAAATATAAAGTAGTGACAATACGGGCAATAACGGTGGCCAGTGCCGCCCCGACAGTTCCCATATGGAATACAAAGATAAAAATCGCGTCAAGGATTACATTTAAGAAAGCCCCCAAAAACATACCTGACGCTGCTAATTTAGCATTCCCTTCTGCCTTTATAATATTGACCTCTAAAAAACTCAAAAAAATAAACACAAATCCATATACAATATAGGTATAATAACCTTCTGCATGAGGGTAAATATTTTCAGTAGCTCCAAAAAAATAGATAATTTTTTTCTTAAATATTATCAATATTAATGGCAACAAAATGCCCAGAATCAAAGAAAAAATCACCGATGTTTTAATAGTTTTCACTGCTTTATCTTTTCTCTGATTCCCCAATTCTATTGATTCAATAGAAGCCGTTCCTGTCCCGATGGCCATTCCTATGGCAATTGCAAATATTTGTAAAGGAAAAATAACTGCTAATCCTCCTAAGGCTTCTGAGCCCACTCCCCAACCGACAAATATAGCGTCTGCCAGATA
>DAOUWX010000163.1 GCA_030666935.1 Atribacterota bacterium
AAAAAAAAGAAGGCATTCCTTGCCCTGCTACTATAGTAATTAGTCCCACCATGAGATGTAATCTTAGATGTACCGGTTGTTATGCCGGAGATTATTCTAAAAAAGATGATCTCCCTTATGAGTATGTAGATAAAGTTATAACTGAAGCCAAAGAAATGGGTACCTATTTCTACGTCATTTCCGGTGGAGAAGCTTTTGTTAGAGATGATATGTTAGATATCTATAAAAAACATAATGATGCCGCCTTTATGATTTACACTAATGGAACTTTTATAGATAGAGATATGGCTTTTAAACTCCAAGAGTTAGGTAATGTCGCCCCGGCTATAAGTGTGGAAGGATTAAAAAAGGAGACTGATGAGCGCAGAGGGGAAGGGGTATGGGAAAAAGTAATACAGGCTATGGACAACTGCAAGGAAGCCAGATTAATTTACGGTTTTTCTATTACTCCTACTAGATACAATACCGAAGTCGTCTATCGTGATGAGCTTATGAAATTATTAACGGAAGAAAAGGGTTGTACTTTTGGTTGGTATTTTACTTACATTCCTATTGGTAAAAACCCCGATGTAAGCCTAATGCAGACTCCGGAACAAAGACTATATGGTTGGAGAAGAGTCAATTATCTCAGAAATAAATATCCGGTCTTTATCGGGGATTTCTGGAATGACGGGATGCACGTAAATGGCTGTATTGCCGGAGGCCGCCAGTATTTTCATGTAAATGTAAAAGGAGATTATGAACCTTGTGTCTTTACCCATTGTGCTACTCATAATGTAAGAAATACCACAATTAAAGAGGCTCTGGCTTCTCCCTTATTTAAGGCCATAAGAAAAAGACAACCTTATTCTGATAATTTAATGCTACCTTGTATGATTATTGACAACCCCAGTGTGCTAAGGGAAGTAGTTAAAGAATGCGATGCTCATCCTACACACGGCAACGCTCATACAGTATTAACCAAGTGCGCAAAACATTTGGATAAATACTCTAAAGAATATACAGCAATTTGTCAACCTTTCTGGGAAAAAGTATATGTAAAAGATGAAGGAATGCCTGAAACAATCCCTAAAAAACTTGAAGAAGTGAAAGATTTGATAGAAGAAATAAAAAAATAAAAAGTTGAAAGTTGGTGGGAGTTCCCTTAATTATCGCGCACTCTCTTTTTGAGATATAATCATACCAAAGATTATCAACAATCCTCCTGCCCAGGCAATGAGTCCCACTTTTTCCCTTATGAGAATGTAGGCAAATATTGCCGCAAATAATGGTTCTCCGGAAAATATAATTGCAGTTTTTGTTGCTGTAGAATGTCTCTGGAATCTGTTTTGCATATAAAAAGCAAGGGCAGTGGCAAATATACCGGTTATCAAAATCGACCACCATATATCACTTGAATAAGAAAAATGAATTGCTGGTCTTTCAAAAATTAATGCCATGAATAAAGATAATATAAAAACAACTGTTATCTGAGTAATTGCCAAAAGAACATAATCTAATTTTTTACTAAATAATCCTACTGATATGATATGCATGGCAAAAGAAAAAGCACATAATAAAACTAAAAAATCCCCTAAATTAAAACTAAAACTGCTGTTATAATTTAGAAACCATAATCCAAGGGTAGCCAAAACCACGCCTATGACAGAATCCCGAGACACTTTTTCTTTGAGAAGTAGAAAAGAGATAATGGGAACCAGAACTACAGAAAAACCGGTAATAAATCCTGCTTTAGTAGCTGTGGTATATTTTAATCCTACGGTCTGAAGGGTATAACCCAAAAAGAGAAAAATCCCAATTAGAGAACCCTTTTTTAAAATCATTATATTTAGCTTTTTAAGTCTTTTCCAAAATATAACTACCAGAATCAGGGCAGCTAATAAAAACCGGTAAGCCAAATAAGTATAAGGAGGTATCGTATCAATAACTCCTTTAATCAAGGCAAAAGTGGAGCCCCATATAATTACTATTATTAATAGATAAATTTCTGCTTGAATGCCTTTCATATTTACTTCTTACCTTTCCCTTTAAAATAATTATTAATTATTTGTTCTTAAGCTATTATTGCTATACAATATTCATAATTTTACATATCTTTTTGAAACCATCCGCTTTCCAATCCCTCTTCCTTAAAAGCCTGTAATGCTTCCCTGTATTCTTCCCTATCTATCCTTCGGGATAAAGGAAGAAATTGGCCAGCCTGGTAAGCCGGAAAATATTGCGCCATCAAGCTAATATAAGTATGAGGAGAAATTTCCCGGGCAATAAAATGCATAATCTTTTTAGTGCCGCTTAAGCCCCCAGGTAAAACTAAATGTCGAACAATCATTCCTGAGTGAGCTACCCCAGTCTTGTCTACTGTTAGATCTCCCACCTGTCGGTACATCTCCCTCAATGCCTTCTTCATTATTTCAAAATAACTAGGAGCAGTTGAATATTTCCTGGCTATCTCATTATCAGAATATCTGGCATCGGGTAAATATATGTCCACAACTCCATCAAGTAATTTTAAAGTATTTACAGAATCATAACCACTGCTGTTATAAACAATGGGAAGACGCAAACCCATTTTGATAGCCGATTTAAGACTCCTTAATATTTGAGGTACAAAATGAGTTGGTGTAACCAAATTAATATTATGGCATTTTCTTTTCTGTAAAGCAAGCATAATTTTAGCCAACTCTGATAAACTAATTCTATTGCCATTACCTAACTGGCTTATGGGATAATTCTGGCAATAAACACATTTTAAATTACAGTTGGTAAAAAATATAGTGCCAGAACCGAAGTAACCCACCAGGGGCGGTTCTTCCCCTAAATGAGTATTATAACTGGAGACTATCACCTCTTTGTCCGAACGGCAGAAACCTTTTTCTCCTTCTAAGCGGTTCACTCCACATTTGCGGGGGCACAATTCACATGGGGAGAGTAATTTGTAAGCCTTCTCAATTCTTCTATCAAATTCTTCTTCTTTTATATTTAAATATCTCGGATATTTTAATTTTCCTATCAATTTGTTATTTTTTCACCTAAAGGTAATTTAATACCTCTTCTAAGGAATCTAACTCTAAATAATTTTCTGATAGAGGCTCTTCTTCCTCAAATTTCCAGCTTAAATAAGGAATTAGAATACAATTTATGCCCAATTTTAATCCAGGATTCAAATCTGAACGAACACTATTACCTATTATCCAGGTATCTTTTTTGTCTAACTTATGTTCCCTTAAAATATTCTGGTATTCTTCCACACTTTTGTATCTCAAAACGTAGATTGCTGAAAAATATTTTTTTAAATCAGTTAATTGTAGTTTCTTTTTCTGGACTTGGGGATCGCCTAAGGTAGCCAGAATTAAGAAATACTTCTTGTTTAAAATATCTAATACCCGATAAACTCCGTCAACTAATTCGGGAATTTGTCTAAAAACCTGCCATCCTATATCTTCAACCTTCTTTTTTAAAGCCGGATTAATTTTTTCGCCATTTATTTTACAAAAATAATCATAAGTTTTTCCCAAACTGAGAGGATATCTTTCTTTCACAAAACCATACTCTTTTATATAGCTAATATCGACTTCATCAAGCTTGATTAAAGACTCTTCGCTGTTAAAACCTAATTCTTGCATAAGCGATGAAAATTCATCACGAGCACGATTATATAACTTGGAAGTTTTGATCAGAGTATCATCTAAGTCAAAAATAATAGTCTTGATTTTCATTCTCTCCTTTTGCATAAATTCTTTATAATTATAACTATAATGATGCGCTTTAGCAAACATAAAAAGTATCAAGTATACAGTATATAGTATCGAGTGAAGAAATAGAAGAAAAGAAATAAAAGGAAAAGATGAAAAGAACTAGTGCAGGAAAGAAATACAGTAATGAGTGATGAGTGATATGTAAAAATAGTATACAGCAAAGAAAGAAAAATAAAAGAAAGAAGAAAAAGAAGTGGTATCGAGTAAAGGGAAAGAAGTGTACCAGAAAAAATGAATATAATAAAAATCTTTTATAAAGTTATAAAAAATGTGTTATAATATTTTTTGTTAAGTAAAATAAATCACCGATTAGTTAATTGCTTTAAACTAAAAACATGCTATTGAAATATTTAGAGAAGCAAAAGTAAAAGAATTTGTTTAAGAATATCTATAGTTGGAAAGAAGGGGAAAATGAAAAGAAATAATAAAGATATTAAAAAAGGGAAAAAATCTATGATTAGAGAACTGTTGGAAACAGTAATCAGTGCCGGTATAATTGCTTTTATAATTATTACTTTTATCGGCCAGGTTACTGTAGTAAGGGGGGCTTCTATGGAACCCACTCTTCACGATAACGAAAGGCTTATTGCCAATAAGATTAGTTACCGTTTCGAAACACCTGAAAGAGGTGAGATAATAATCTTTAGACCCCCTTTAGAAATAAAACGCAATTATATTAAAAGAATAATTGGAGTTCCGGGAGATAAAATTGAAATTACAGATGGAGAAATATATATTAATAGTGAAAAATTAGAAGAGCCTTATGTAAAAAGTAGATCGTATGAGAATATTCCTCCTACAATAGTACCTGATAATTCGTTCTTTGTCTTGGGAGATAATAGACCTAACAGTAGTGACAGCAGATATTGGGGATTTGTTCCTCGTAAAAATGTTGTAGGTAGGGCCTGGATAGTTTTTTGGCCCTTGAGTAAAATTAGATTACCGTAAAAATATTGACCGATTAACCGATTGCCCAATTACCCAACCAAATTAATTCGCAGGTTAGCCGGTTTACCAATTAGTTTAGTCTAACGATCGATCAGTTATTATGTTCTCTGTCATTGCGAAGCGAGC
>DAOUWX010000098.1 GCA_030666935.1 Atribacterota bacterium
AAATTTAAATTCCGTTTTCCAATATTCCTTAAGGCCCAATTGATCGCCTTTTTAACATAGTTTCTATCATCATCCGCCTCCCGTTTTATCGCTGGCAGTAAGAGCAAAAACTTTTTGTCCAGCGATTCCTTGTCATGCCATGCCAGGCACGCCATCAAGGCAAAGCCAGCACGCTTTTCAAATTCTTTTTCGCGATTCGTCCACTCTATTGCCTTCTCCCATGCCATGGGAGTTTTATCAAACAAATTCATGCAACACTGATCGCATACGTCCCACGAGTCAAAATCCTTTATCCAGGCATCCATTTGTTTTTTTGTCACCTGATTCGGTTCATCAATTATACTCGCTAGTATGCGCGCTTCGTGAATACCTGAATCCCAAAGTTGCTGAGCAAGAGAGTGATCCCTTCCAATTTCTTTTGCAATTTTCCTCAAGTTTGGAATAGAAACTCCGTAAGTATTTTTCGGACTAATACCAAACCGTGCCATGCCCTCTACTGCCTGAGGATTAGATAATGCCTTTAGTTTTTTAAGAATGTTTTCATATTTCATTTTTCTACCTCTTTATGTTCTTTCTTTTACTGGTTGCCGCAGTATTGTCATAATTCTATCATATCCTTTTACATAAATCTTCCTTCTTAAAAGCGGGCTTGGGCACTTCGCCTAACGGAGGGTAGATATGCGAAGTTGCCCGATAGGGAAATTTGGGTGAGTGATCGAAGGAAGCGAACCGCATATCTGCCTGTTATGCGAAGTGCGCCGACTATTTAAGTCCATGTCCTGACTTCAGCAATTCAACCAGTCGTCTAACAAACCGAGCAGCTGGTGCTCCATCAATAACATCGTGGTCTAACAGAATAGTCAAATGTAAAATATCCCGTATCTCAATCTTTTTATTGACCACCCAAGGTTTTTTAACAATTGACCCTAAGCCAAAGCACAAATTATGCATACTTTTAGGTAGTATCCAGCCAGGAAATCTGCCAATCATTCCAATTGAAGTCACGACAGCAGTTCCCATGCTTTGCTTTCTTTTAAACGGGTTGCGCAAAATAGAATGCCAAATCAGCATTCTTAGCCATTGAGGCATAGAATAGAAAAGGTTCATTTTAAACTTCGATTGTTTCTCTCCTAATACAAAATCACTTTTATCCTGAACTTTTTGATCCTTTGCAGATAGAATCTCTTCGTGTATTTCGTGAATTGATTTTGTATTTGTATTTTTTATCAATACAGGTAGTGGTACTCTTATGTTATCTACTTCCTTTTCAACAGGCATTGCAATATCAACATTATTAAATATGAAAAGCTTGTTTTTTCCATAAAGAAATCCATGTGCTTCTTTATATTCAGAAATAACCGTGCTGATACATTTAATGAACCATGCAGTGAAAGATAATTGTTTATTTGAGGTTGATTTCATTTTACGGATCAGTTTCTTGGCATCAGTAACATCTACTTCGATAAATGTACAAATGTGATGCTTGGTTCTTCCAATTTTACCAACATCAAATGTTGCAATTCTTGATTTCGGAAATTTTACAATTTCAAATTCATCAGTTTTCATAGAATACCTTTCACGGCGTATTTCGCCTAACGTTTCCAGCATATCTGAAGTTGCGACTGAAGGGAGCAATTTGGGTGAAGCGACCAACGGAAGCAAAACCAAACATTCTGTGTTATATGATGTTGTAGTGTCATTCTTGTTTTTATTTTGAAATTTTATGAGTGATAACATAACTAAAACCAAATAATCCCAGTAGGACAAACTGAAGGATCCACGTTGGTATCATTTTGTTTATACTTATACTTCCATTTGCAATTGCGAAAATTTCTGTAACAACAAGTCCAATTATGACTATAATAGTAAGAAATGCTATAAATCTTCTTTCCAATGGCCTTTTGTAAGCCCAGATTAGAACTAATGTCCATCCAGCCATTAATGAAGCGCCATACCCCATTGCAAAAAAATAATTACCGCTGAATTTATCAAATCCCCACATAAGTTTAGCCATAGGAGGATATAACATTGGAATCAAAGCTAATGCATCAGTTACTATCCCAGCAAGAAATGCGATTTTTAACCATCTTATCTGATTGTTCATAATTTAATCCTTTCTAAATATATAATTTCTGATACTGCAATTTCATCTAACGTTCTACGTGTATCTGAAATCACTAAAGGTGACTCGAGTGAGGGCATCAGGCCGAACCAGATACAGGCTGTTAGCTGAAGCATTCGCTAAATAAATTCTCCTTTAGCAATCATTATAACCTTTCCACCGACAGATACGTCTATTTTCTCTCCTTTGTCTTCCGCTCTTAAAAAAAGCAACGAAAATCTTCTAATTTCGTAACCCTGTTCAACTCGAATGTCGATTTGACCTTTTCCAAAATAACGGTATTTCACTAAATGCCCGGCTAAGCAACCATTTGCACTTCCCGTAGCTGGGTCCTCCGGCACTCCGTAGTAATCAGCAAAAACCCGGACATTCAAGCCATTTTCTTGATTGTAAGTCTGGGGACAAAAGATAAGCATCGCTTTGGCTTGCGTATCTTTAATCAACTCGAAGTATTTATCTCTAATTACCTTAGCCTGCTTCAAGGCATCTAAAGTCTTCAATGGAATTATGATAAAGGGTAATCCCGTAGAAACCTCTTGAATAGGGAATTTATCGTCCATCTCTCTTTGGTTGAGGCTTAAAACCTGTGAAATTTGCTCCGGCTTAAAAATTCGACCAAAAGTCGCGGCCATTTGCTTCATCCATAAAATATCTATTTGTTCACCGTTGTAATTGAGCGTAATAGGAATTTGCCCAATCTTTAGATTCAGGATTATTGTATCAATAGGCTCTTTGATAATCTCGCGTTGTATCACATAAGCGGTCCCCAGTGTTGGATGACCGGCAAACGGCACCTCTTCCCTGGGCGTAAAAATACGGACATCATATCCGCCATTGCGCTTCTGTTCAGACAAAATAAAAGTTGTTTCTGAAAAGTTCATTTCTTTTGCGATTTGTTGCATCTCAATATCCGAAAGAGCCTTTGCGTCTCTGACAACTGCGAGTTGATTACCTGCATATTTTTCTTCAGCGAACACATCCACTATGTAAAAGGTGCATTTTTTCATTACGCTCTCCCCCATCAGGCATTTATATAACGTTAAGCATAAAAATAATAGCTGATTACAGATATTTTTCTTATCAAATTACAAAAATACTAAAGCAGGCTACAAACCCAGAAAAACCTACTATTCAGGCTATTTTTTTATGTATTGTTATCTCTTGTATTTATTCTGTTTTCAATTTTTCCAATATTTTTTTCTTAAATCCTGTAAAGTTTTTCAAAATACTAAAAAAAGGAACAGGAATAATATCTTGACTTGCCGTTTTCTCTGTTCTTTTGCTAATTTTTCCTTTTATTACAAGTTCTTTTCCTGCAAGTTCGATTGCTTTGTAACTTTTTAAAATTTTAAGATATTGTTTCTCTTTTCCCGGGTCTTTTCCGTAACCTGTAAGTTTTCCCGATCGACGTATAATTGTGCCCACTTGCGGTGCATCCATAAATTTTGAGAATGTTCGAAAATATGAAACTACATTTTTTGAACTTTCATTTTCAAAATTATCGTGGCAAATTAGAGTTACGAAGGGTTTTGAACAAATATCCTTACTTATATGATGAAAAAATAACCCACTTTTGGATAATTTAAAATCCCCGCTGTTACCTGTTGCATTCATTCGGTCAATGAAGACCTTCATTAATCCTGACATATTAAAAACATAAATTGGTGTAGCATAAACAATTATATCAGCTTCACGCATTTTGTTAAAAATTATTGCCACGTCGTCTTTTTCTTCATAGACACATTTTGAAAGGTGTTTTTCGGTGTTACACACACCGCATCCTTTACAAATATTTATCTTTAATTTTCCAAGTGTAATTTCTTCACGATCTGCTCCTTCTTTTTTTGCTCCTTCAAATAATTTCTCAATCAAAAAATGAGTATACCCCTTGGTACCGCGATGACTTCCGTTTATTGCAATAATTTTCATTATAAATCCACCTATTTATTAAAATGTCTTTCTAAAATAATTTCAGAAAAGAGATTCCCTAACTTTTATATATTTGATTTTTTCTGTTTTGAAAAATGAAAGAGAAACTAGGGATAAATTTCATATTTCAAAACTCCTTATTTTTTATACAGCTTGCTTAACAAAGAAATCTACTTTTTTATCTTCAATGTCAGCTAAAGATCCTATTTTCAAATGACGACGAAATTTTCCTGTTCCTTCTAATATTTTATACGGATCATTCATAAATGCCCCAGAACTAAACTCAAAAGAAATATGCTGTTTTCTCACAAACAATCCTCCGAAATCATCCTCAAGTGAAAACATAATGCCACCATACATCATTCTTTCATTTACCTCTGGATATTGAGTAAGAACGATATCGCGCAATTCTTGCAATATTCTAAACTTCTCAACATCAATACTCTCAATATCACCGAGAAATTTTTGTACCTCTTTATTTTTAGATTTTTTCATAGTCACTCCTTTACTTTGATAAAATATAAACTATTTATGATTTTTCTATTATTTTCTTTGCATTTTTGAAATCTTTGTCAACTATAATCTTATAAAAAACCAAAAAAGTGGATTTTTCATTTGTTTCCAGCGAGTGCCAATATGAATAACAACTGTATCTTTATTAAAAGAGAAAAGTCTAGTTCTGGAAATTTCATCTCCGATTTTGAGGTCTATACTTCCCCTTTCTTTGTTGAGTTCTATAGTTGCTGTGCTTTTTTGGTTTTTCTTATCAACAATTTTATACTTGTCTTTTTTGAGTTTCTTTACTTTAGAAGCTCAGTTAGTATATGCATTTTTACACAGTGTTGTATGCAGTTACTTTCTATTCATTCATTAGGTTTCTAATTCAAGTTCCAAATAATTTTCTCTCAAATATTTAAACATTTTATTTGGTATTACAAGGTTGCAAAACAACCGCAGAGCTCTGAACCCTGCTAAAAATTTTAACACTAATCATTTACCAATATCTCTTTCCGGAAATGAATTTATCGGTTCCTTGTTTTTTGATTTTCCATAGATTTTTTAGATGGGCATCTTCATGAATAGGTTTTAGAAAATCTAATTTGGCGCAAGTTTCAAATTCTTCACATTCCCAGCAACCTTGAATATTCTTTTTTTCGCAACATTTCCTGATATTGCAAAACGGAGGTCCGCCTCCGTCTCTACAAACTCTACTGCAACGTAATCTAACCATGGCCCCTAAAGTCGCATAACACTTTTCATAATCTTTAAATTCCTTAAAGTATTTAGATAATCCTTTAGAAACTCGATTAAACTTTTCTTGTCTTAATTTTTTCCTCAAATCTCTGGCTAAATCTGCAATTTCTCCTTTGTAATTAACACAATCTCCACAATGGAGTCCACAATAAGCAATTAATTTTTCATCTTTGTTCATCGTCCTCAACACCTTCCTTTCTTTTATTATCTTTTTCTATTTACTCCTCCGTTTAGCAAAATAAATTCTTATAAAATTAATTAATCCACATCTTACTTTATCTTTACTTACTGTAAAAATAGCAAAAACCCTCTTTTTATATAAAAATTTTTAGTTTTTTATTAATCTAATTGACAAGAGAATATTTTTAATATATATTATATAAGTAAATATGAATATACTTATATAAAAGGAAATAGTAATGACGAATTATGAAATTGAAGAAATTACCAAAATATTTAAAGCTCTATCTGACCCCACAAGATTTAAAATATTTCTCTTGTTAAATAGTAGAATATTTTGCGTTAACGGTATAGTTAATTTTTTGCAGATATCCCAACCGGCTGTATCCCAGCACCTTAAGATTTTAAAGGAGGCTGGTCTGGTAAAGATAGAGAAAAGAGGTTATTGGGTGCATTACTCATCTGATAAGGAGAAGATAGATAAATTTTTAAAAGATTTCCCGGCAAGACTAAAATTAAAAGGGGTGATAAATATGGGTAAAAAAGTAAATAATAAAGAGTGTAAATATCCGGAAAGACTTAAGGGTAAACCGAACGAATGTACTCCTGAACAGATAGAAAAGTGTCATGGTGATATTTCCGAAAAAAATCATCCATGTGTTTCGAAAAAAACAGGAGATAATAAAAATAAATGAATATAACTGTTATCTTTATAAACATTTTTGCAGGTGGTTGTCTTATTTTTTCTTTTATTAAAGATAGAAAAAAAACAAAACAATCCCTGTTGGGGGCAGCAAAATCTTTCATCCGCATTCTGCCCATCGTATTTATTATAATAATTTTTATAGGTTTACTTTTTGGTTTCGTGCCACAGACTCAAATTTCCAAGATTGCTGGTGAGCAAGCAGGGTTTTGGGGAGTATTCCTGATCGCATTAGTAGGAGCAATTATGCATATCCCGGCTTTAATTACCTTCCCTCTCGCGGCGTCAATTCTTAAAAACGGAGCATCAATTACTGTAGTTGCCGCTTTCATTACCACATTAACTATGATTGGGACAATTACCTTACCTTTAGAAATAAAAGAATTAGGTAAGAAAGTAGCTTTGCTTAGAAATGGAATAAGTTTTATTATTGCAATTGTTATTGCTCTTATTATGGG
>DAOUWX010000226.1 GCA_030666935.1 Atribacterota bacterium
GACCGACACAATTGTTTTAGAAATAAAAACCTCCAATCCCGGAGTGTTGATTGGTAGACATGGACATACTCTTGATGCCCTTCAATATATTGTTAACATTATTAGCAATAAAGAAACTGAAGAATCTGAACGAAGAAAGATAATAGTTGATATAGAAGGTTATAAAGAAAAAAGAGAAGATACTGTTTCCAAATATGCTCGCGAAAAAGCAGAAATAGTAAAAAAAACAGGAAAAAAGATTGCTCTTTGTTATATGAATGCAGTGGAAAGAAGAATTGTTCATCTTGTTTTACAAGAGGAGCCCCTGCTAGTTACTTATAGTGAAGGGACAGAGCCTTTTAGAAAAGTTATTATAGCCTCAAAAGAGAACAAAAACAATACAGAAGAATAATAAAGAACTATCAACAAGCATAAGAAGTTAGATATTATCCCCAGGATGAATATTAATCTTTTTATGCTTTTTTATTCGTATATTGAAATATAGCGGAGATAGCCTTTAGATAAACTAGCGTGGAGCGTACAGCGTATAGCGGATAGTGAAAAAAGAAAAAGAAAGATAAATTCGTAAGATACAAGTAGGGACCAAATTCGTATTTCGAATCTCGTGAATCGTATCTCGTATAAAATACAGTGACAAGTGATATGTGATGAGTAATAAGATTAAATGTCTGAAACTATAAAAACAGGTTACTTGTTACACAGTACACATCACATAATCTGGGCAACTGATATTAATTGGTCAATTAGAGAATTGGATAATCGGTGAATTAATTTATCGGTCAATCGGTTAATTAGTGAATTGCAAACCTGTATTAATAAACAAGCGCTCCACGTGGAACATTGATTATAATGAACAAATGTTCTGTTATTAGATAAGTGTACTCTGATACTCATCTAAATAATCATAATTAATTGTATCTCTTGATTCGTTAGTTAGCTGATTGTCTTGTTAAAAAAATTAATCCCAGATCAGTATAGAGGCACTGCATGCCGCGTATTACCCATTCATCACTGTAATGCCATGATGCCATCGATAACCGTAAACTGATTTTCTTTATCTAAAAACTATAAACTAAAAACCAAAAACTAACTAACGACTATTCACTAACGACTAGTCAAGGAGAGTACTTATGAAATTCTGGGAAAATGATACCATTACTGCTATTTCTACCCCGATTGGGGAAAGCGGAATCGGCATTGTAAGAATAAGCGGCCCAAAAGCCTTAGAAATAGCCCAAGAGGTATTTATAGATAAAAATTTAAATAAAACAAAAATTAAAAACATCTTCAGTCATACCGTTCATTACGGATTTGTAATAGATCCTGAAAGTGTGGAGAAAATTGACGAGGTTATTTTAGTTTTAATGAAAAAACCCAAAACTTATACCCGGGAAGATATCGTAGAATTTAATTGTCATGGGGGGATACTCTCTCTCAGGAAAGTTCTTAGAACAGTAATTAATTGTGGGGCAAGGATGGCCGAACCGGGAGAATTTACTAAAAGAGCCTTCTTGAGCGGAAGGATTGATTTGAGCCAGGCGGAGGCAGTAATTGACCTTATTCAGGCTAAAAACGAGAGGAGTTTAAGTTCTTCGTTGGCCCAACTGGGTGGAAGCCTGAAGAAGAAGATTACAGATTTGAGGAACAGGCTGATAAGGATTTCCGCAGAGATTGAAGCCCCTATGGATTTTCCCGATCAGGACATTGAAGAGATATACCCGGGAAAAGTAGAAGAAAATATAAGTTATATTTTAAAAGAGGTTAATTCTCTTATAGAGACTCTGGATTACGGGAAAATACTCAAAGAAGGGATAAGTGCTCTGATAGTTGGAAAGGCTAATGTAGGGAAATCCAGTCTTTTTAATAGTTTATTAAGAGAAAATCGGGCTATTGTTACCCATATTCCGGGAACAACCAGAGATACCATCGAGGAGTTAATAAATATTAAAGGAATAGCTTTTAAAATTATAGATACCGCCGGACTTAAAAATCCAGAAAATGTTATAGAAAAAATAAGTATTAAAAAGATGATGAAACACTTAAAAGAGACCAAGCTAATTTTGGCTATGTTTGATGCAAGTGTTCCCTTATCTTCGGGAGATAAAGAAGTAATCTGGGAAATAAATAAGGAAAAAAACGAAAACAAAAAGGTTATAGTAATTGAAAACAAGATAGATTTAAGCGAAAAGATTGATAGAGAGAAGCTGTTTAGCCTTTTAGATATTAAAGATAGCATAAAGATGTCTTTGAAAGAAAAGACCGGGATAGAAGAGTTAGAAGAAAAAATGGCTGGGGCAGCCATAGAAGGGTTGGTAATACCAGAAAACGGGGTAGTTATAAATAATGTGAGGCAGGTAAACCAACTAAATAGAGCAAAAAAGGGATTAGAGCGGGTATTATCGGGGTTGAAAGAAAAAATAACTTATGATTTTTTAACTATCGATTTAAAAGATGCCCTGGATTCTTTGGGTGAAATAACCGGGGATTCTATAAGCGATGAAATAATTAAGGATATATTTTCTCGTTTTTGTATCGGAAAATAATAGATTATTTCTACATAATGCAGCAAAAAAGGTTCTCTTGAAGAGACAATGTTCCACGTGGAACATTTAAAAAGATAACTGTGAATAAACTGTGGAAAACTTTAAATCGAATAAAATCAGAGCTTTCAAGTCATTCCCTCAATGAAAGCGATATCCACATAAATAAAATAAGTTAAAAGGTTACTTATGTAAAATGTTTAATTATCTTATTTGTAGTAACGAATTATGGCTTTATAATTAAAAAAAGTTTTTTAATTATGGTATTTTAATATTTGAATTAAAATGGGTTTAAATTATAATATCTAACATTATTTTATGTATGTGGATAAATTGTGGAAAAGCATAACTAGTCGATAGTGAATAAACTTAGCGTGGAGCGTACAGTGTTTAGCGTATAGTTAAGAAAGAAGAAAAAAATCAGAAAATAGAAGACAGAAAGCAGAAGATAAGAAAGTATCGATTATCGGTAAAAATGGTCTATCGGTCGCCCAGTCTTCCGGTCTACCAGTTAATACAACAAGCAATACGATTCCGCTTATTTAAAAACTGATTCTTATCTAAAAACTAAAAACCAGTTTTATATCTTGTATCTTTTTAAACTGTAAACTGAAAACCTGAATTTATACTAACGACTATTCACTATTCACTAGCGACTAATTTAATTGGTCAATTGGACAATCGGTAGATTGGAAGACAAGGAGAATCTTTTTTGTTAAAAGACGATGAAAGAATCTTAATTCACGGTGCTCAAAAAATAGGAATTAATCTTAATAAAGAGCAGATTAAAAAATTTTCTCAATATTTAGAATTATTAATCCAATGGAACCAAAAAATTAATTTAACTTCTTTAAAAACTCCCCAGGAAATAATTATTAAGCACTTTTTAGATTCCATTAGCTGTATAGAGGTTATTAATAAATATATTGATACAGAAGGAATAAGCGTTATTGACGTAGGAGCAGGCGCAGGTTTCCCGGGTGTGCCGATTAAAATAATATGTTCTTCTATTAGACTGTCTCTCCTGGAAGCGAGGAAGAAGAAAACCATATTTCTAGAAAAAATAACAGAAGAAATAAATCTTCAGCAAGTTAAGATACTTAATGGTAGAGCAGAAACTTTCGGGAAAAGCGCAGATCACCGGGAGAAATATGATATAGCTCTATCCAGAGCAGTAGCTCACTTAAGCGTTTTAAGCGAATATTGCCTTCCTTTGGTAAGGGTGGGGGGATTATTGGTGGCGCAAAAAGGA
>DAOUWX010000217.1 GCA_030666935.1 Atribacterota bacterium
CCTAAAGATAAAAAAGCCTATACTTACAGCTGCGAACAAGGAGTTAACCCTAAAGACTTACTTGCTCCAGGTACTTTGGATAAATTTGGAACTATCGATACAGAAAAAGTCAAATCTTTTGGCTGGAAACAAGAAAACGGAGACGCCTGGTTGAGCAAAAATGTTAATGTCCTTATACCTGCTGCTTTGGGGCAGGCAGTTACTCAGGATAATGTAAATAATATCAATTTTGATACAGTTAAGATTTATGCAGAAGCAGCCAATACTCCAACCACTTTAGAAGCAGATGAAGTGTTAAAAGAAAAAGGTGTCTATATGATTCCCGACTTCATTTGTAATGCTGGTGGAGTAACTGTTTCTTATTTTGAAGAAGTTCAGAATAATATGAATTACTACTGGCCAAAAAACGAAGTTTTAGAGAAACTCGATCGTATTATGACTAATGCCTTCAACGCAGCAGCGGATTTAGCTATCGAGAAAAAATGCTATACCCGTGATGCTGCTTATTTGATCGCTATTCAGCGTGTAGCCAAAGCAGTAGAAGGTAGAGGTTGGGTAAAACCTAAAAAATAAAATTAGTATCTCGTATCTCGTGAATCGTATCTCGTAAAAAATAAATAGTTAGAAAGATTAAGGAAATTTAAAAGTTATATATTAGAATGTGTTTTTCTGGCGAGATACTAAATACGAGATACGAGATACGAAAAATGCTGGGAGAAGGTAATTAAAAATGGAAATATTTGCTTTAATAGGAGGAAGTGGAACCGGCAAGAGTCATAAGGCCTTGTTAATTGCTCATAAATATAATATAAATTATATAGTTGATGATGGACTTTTAATAAGGAAAGATAAAATATTAGCCGGACATTCTGCAAAAAAAGATAAGAATAGAATTCAAGCTATTAGAACAGCTATTTTTGAAGATCCTTCCCATGCTCATGAGGTAATAGAGGTAATAAAAAAAGCTAAACCAACCAAGATATTAGTTATTGGAACATCGGTTAGGATGATTGACAAAATTATTAAAACTTTAGAATTGCCACCTCCTAAAAGAATTTTACAGATTGAAGATATTTCCACTAACAAGGAAATTGAGGAAGCGAAATCCGTTAGATTAAAAGAAGGGAAACATGTTATACCCTTGCCGGGGATTGAAGTGCAAAGAAAATTCCCGGTAAATATATTAGAATCATTGGAGATATTTTATAAGAGAAGATATAGTAAAAAGAAAATTGGTGAAAGAGCGATAGTAAGACCTCCTTTTAGTTACTTTGGAAAATTATATGTTTCTGAAAATGCAATTTTAGATATAATTATTTATATACTTAAAGATTACAAAGAAGTTGTAAAATTAGGTAAATCCCAAATCAATATTAAAGAAGAGGGTATTCTGGTAAATATTAATTTAATACTTAAATATGGGGAAAATATTCCCCATATTGGGCGTAAAATTCAAAAAAGCCTTAAAAGAGAATTAGAATATATAACCGGTATAAATGTCATTTTAATAAATATTTTTGTTTATAATTTAAAATACTAAGAATAGCGTAGAGCGTACAGCGTTTAGCGTGGAGTTAAATTTGTATCTCGGTAATCGTGAATAGTATCTCGTAAAGCAAGTAGAAGAGTGAAAGATTGACAGTAAGCCTCTTGTATTAATGAATTTAATCAAGATACTTTGTGAATTTTATTTTAACGAGATACGAGATACGAACAACGAGATACGATTTGTAAGAGAGGTGTAAGATGTTTGATAAAGAAGAAATAAAAAAAATTAAACAATTAAAGAAAGAATGGGAAAATAATATTGTACAGAAAACCCTTGAACGTTTTCCCGAAAGAAAAGATAAATTTGTTACCGGTTCAGGGAAAGAGGTTGAGCGTCTTTATACTCCTGTAAATTTAGAAGAGTCTGACTACAATAAAGAATTGAATCTTCCTGGACATTACCCTTATACCCGCGGGGTACAACCCACTATGTACAGGGGCCGATTTTGGACTATGCGTCAATATGCTGGTTTTGGCACAGCAGAAGAATCTAATAAGCGTTATAAATACCTATTAGATCAAGGACAAACCGGATTAAGTGTTGCTTTTGACCTGCCCACACAAATTGGCTATGATTCAGATCATACTATGTCATTAGGTGAAGTAGGAAAAGTGGGTGTAGCCATAGATTCTTTAAAAGATATGGAGATGTTATTTGATGGGATTCCCCTTGATAAAGTAAGCACTTCAATGACTATAAATGCTCCTGCGTCTGTACTTTTAGCCATGTATATTGCAGTAGCGGAAAAACAAGGAGTAGCTCCCGATAAACTTAAAGGGACTATTCAAAACGATGTACTAAAAGAATACATTGCCCGGGGAACTTACATCTTTCCTCCGGTCCCCTCAATGAGATTAATTACCAATATCTTTGAATTTTGTTTTAAAGAGATGCCTCTATGGAATACCATTAGTATAAGTGGATACCATATTCGGGAAGCTGGATCCACAGCAGTTCAAGAAGTAGCCTTTACTTTGGCAGATGGAATAGCTTATGTGGATGCCGCAATAAAAATCGGATTGAAAGTTGATGATTTTGCACCAAGATTATCTTTTTTCTTTAACGCTCATAATGATTTATTAGAAGAGGTAGCAAAATTTAGAGCAGCTCGTAGGTTGTGGGCTAAAATTATGAAAGAAAGATTTGGAGCTAAAAATGAAAAATCTTTAATGCTTAGATTTCATACCCAGACAGCCGGATGTACTTTAACTGCTCAGCAAGCAGATAATAATATTGCTCGAGTTACCATCCAGGCCTTAGCGGCAGTATTGGGAGGGACCCAGTCTCTCCATACAAATTCAAGAGATGAAGCCCTGGCCCTACCTGCTGAAGATTCGGTAAGGATTGCCCTTAGAACCCAGCAAGTATTGGCTTATGAAAGTGGAGTAACTGAAACAGTTGATCCTTTGGCCGGTTCCTACTATGTAGAAACCTTAACTAATGAAATTGAGAAGCAGGCTTTGGAATATATTGAAAAAATTGATAAATTAGGCGGCGTTACTCAAGCTATTGAAAAGGGATTTATCCAGCATGAGATACAAAATAGTGCTTATCAATACCAGAAAGATATTGAAGAAAGCAAAAGGATTGTAGTAGGTGTTAATAAGTTTAAGATAAACGAAGGACCACCTAAAGGCCTTTTGAGAGTTAATCCGAAAGTGGGACGCCGGCAAGTTGAGGAACTTAAAAAGCTAAAAGAGCAAAGAGATAATCAGGGAGTAAAAGAAAATTTGAAATTGTTAGAGAAGACTGCAAAAACAGATGCAAATTTAATGCCTGTAATCTTGGATTGTGTAAAATCTTATGCTACCTTGGGCGAAATTTGCGATGTGTTAAGAAACATCTTTGGTGAATATAACGAGTCTGTAAAGCTTTAAAAAGTGGAGGAATGAAAAAATGGAAGGAAAAAAAATTAGAGTATTAATAGCTAAACCCGGGCTTGATGGTCATGACCGAGGAGCAAAGGTTGTAGCAAGGGCTCTGAGGGATGCTGGGATGGAAGTAATTTATACCGGATTGCGGCAGACTCCTGAGCAAATTGTGGAAACTGCCATCCAGGAAGATGTAAATGTTATTGGATTGAGTATTTTATCAGGAGCTCATACCCATATTTTCCCCAAAGTGATGGAACTTCTAAAAGAAAATGATATTAAAGATATTGTGGTTATGGGCGGAGGAGTAATTCCTGAAGAAGATATTCCTGAATTAAAAAAGCTAGGTATAGCAGAAATATTCACCCCTGGGACCGATACCCGTGACATAATTAAATTTATTAAGGAAAAAGTAAAATAAATGATAGCGTAGAGCGTATAGCGTTTAGCGGATAGTATATAGCGAAAAACGAAAAGCGCAAAACGTAAA
>DAOUWX010000228.1 GCA_030666935.1 Atribacterota bacterium
CAAAGAGATTTTAGGGAAAGATATCGGTATAAAAGTAAGCTCAATCCATTTTCCCCTAATATTATCTTCTTTTTACTACAATTGTTATCCTAAAATGCAAAAAACTACCAGAAAGATCATCGATGAATTAATTGAAACTGCAGAGCTTTTAGGGGTGGAAATTATTGTATCCCACGGGCTTCCTTTCTTTAAAGATGGCTATAAGAAAAAACTTTTTTATCCGATTATCTTAGAAAATATAAATTATTTAGCGAATAAAGCGAATGAAAAAGGGATTAATATCGCTATTGAAAATGGTCCGAATTACAACACTCGAACCCCATTTTCTCACAATGATTTTATTAAAGGATTTTCTCAGAAGAATATTGGGGCGGTTATTGATACAACCGAAAGTTGTGAAGCACAGCAAGATATATTTGAATTTTTAAAAAATGTAGGTAATATCATCCATTTTCATATCAGCGATTTTGTTAAAGACAAAGGAAAACATCTTATTTTAGGAGAAGGAGAAATAGATTGGCAGAAATTCTTTGCTGAATTAGAGGCCAAAAGATTTAAGGGTTATGTAGTCATCGAGCCCCTTTATAAATATTTTTTAGAAAATCCCAAAGAGAAGATTAAACAGTGCCTTCAGGAAATTAAAAAATATTCTAATATTTATTAAATAAATCTGCCAAATTCCATTCTAAATCATAATAATATATTAGATCTAACTTCCCTTAGTTTCAAAATTTTTCTTATATATTTCAAAAATATTTTAGAAAATATTCTTGTAAAATAATTTTAAATGTGTTTTAATATAATTACAATAATTAAGTATATTTTAACAAAAATAAGCAGCTTTGAAAAAAATCTAACTATAACTGGAGCCAGAATTATTAGTCTGGCAAGTAAGCAATATTCCACCGGTGAAAAGAGGATGATGTTTAAATGATGGTTGAGAATGAAAGAATGGGAAATAAAATCCGTAAATTGCGTATTTCTAAGGGCATAAACCTTACTGATTTTGCTAAAAAGATAGATAAAACTCCCAGTTATTTAAGTCAAATAGAACGTGGAATGGCTTCACCATCGATTATGGCTTTAAGAGAGATATCCAAAGCTTTAAATGTACCCATATTTTATTTTTTAATTAATGATAAAGAACAAAGCGCAATAGTAAGAAAAAATGAGCGCAGAGTTTTACAATTTCCTAAATCTCATTTGACCTATGAATTACTCTCCCCTGATGTGAGTCACCAAATTGAGGTGATTAGAACCCGGATAGAGGTAGGAGCAAGTACTTGCAGTAAACCTCTTTCCCACGAAGGCGAAGAATGTACTCTGGTGATAGAAGGGAAGATGAAAATTCAAGTTGGGGATGAATTTTTCATATTGGAAGAGGGTGATAGTATCTATTACATCGCAAGTATTCCCCATAAAATCACCAGTATTGGAGATAAAGACCTTGTAATTATTTCAGCGATCACCCCTTCTAATTTTTAAAACCTGTTATCAATGGGAATTTTTTAAAATAAAGAGTAGATGGTTTTTTCACTCTAATTTTTTAATATGCTATTAGTACTAATCTAAATAATGATTAAAGTATGTGTATTTTTTATCATATATTATTAGAGAAAGAAGGATAAGGTAGAAATAGTTATTGAAATCGTAGAATTGCAAAGCAAAATTGTTAAATTATCAAAAAATATTTATTTAATGGGGAGGTTCTGAAATGCAAACAAAATCATTAAAAGGTCGAGACTTTATAAGTACACTGGAGTTTACCAGGGAAGAATTAGATTCCATGCTGGAACTGGCAGCTGTTTTAAAAGCGGATACCGCATCCGGAAGAGATCATTTACTGCTTCTCCGTAAAACCTTATTTATTATTTTCTACAATAAATCTTTACGGACCCGTAATAGCTTTGAAACTGGAATGACTCAATTAGGCGGACATGCCAACTATCTGGATTCAGAAAAGATTTACACTCCTGCTACTGAAGGTGAAGAGAAAGCCTATTCCACCGAAAGAGTATCTGATGTTGCCCGCGTATTGGCTAGAATGGGCGATGGTATTGCCATAAGAATGTATGGAAAACCAACCGGTTGGATGTACGGTAATGGTAATAAATATTTACGCGAATTTGCTAAGTGGGCGGATGTTCCGGTCATTAACATGGAAGATGATATGTATCATCCCTGTCAATCGATGGCTGATGTCCTTACCATGAAAGAAAAATTAGGTGACCTGCGCAATAAAAAATTGGTAGTAAGCTGGGCTTATTCACCAGGCGTGAAAAAGCCTGGGACAGTCCCCCAGTGTTTAATGGCAACCGCCAGTAAGTTTGGCATGAATATTACCTTAGCTCGGCCGGATGGTTTCCAACTTGATCCTATGATGATAGATGCTATTAAGGAGAATGTAAAGAAACATGGTGGCTCATTTGAAGAAACCGATTCTATGGAAGATTCTTTCAAAGATGCAGACGTGCTATATCCTAAATCTTGGGGCAGCTTAGCCTGTGTTCCACCGCAAACTTCTGAAATAAATGTAGACAAGATGAAAACCCTCTTTGATAAAAATAAGGATTGGATATGTGATGACCGAAAATTAAAATTAGCTAAACCGGAAGCTATTTATATGCATTGTCTACCTTGTGATAGAGGATATGAAGTAGCCGATTCAGTTATCGATGGACCTAATTCAGTCGTCTTTGATGAAGCCGAAAACAGACTGCACGCCCAGAAGGGAATTATGGCTTTGTTGATGAGATAGATATACAGGAGTCTAATTAATCCTAACCGGGATGAAAAGGAGATAAGGTGTTAAGGATTAAAAATGCCCGGATTATAGAGAATGATCAATTAAAAACAGTTATAATATATGTTGAAAAGGGGAAGATAAAAGATATTATGTCAGGAGATAATGTCTTACTTCCTGCGGAAAAGGAAATTAACCTAAAAGGGAATATAGTATTTCCTGGCTTTATGGACCCTCATGTTCATTTTGATGACCCCGGGTTTACCGAAAGAGAAGATTTTGAAACCGGGACCAGAAGTGCAGCGGCTGGCGGTATTACCACAATTATTGACATGCCCTGTACTTCTATTCCTCCGGTTACCGATGGCGAAAACTTTGATTACAAATTGAATATAGTTAAGCCAAAAGCTTACGTGGATTTTGCTTTCTGGGGAGGAGTAACTCCCGGGCAAGTAGAATCAGGAGAACACAAGAAAAGTTTAAAAGAATTAAAAAATAGAGGAATTGTTGGGGTAAAATTTTACACCATTTCCGGAATGGAACTCTATCCCAGGATGTCTGTCCCGAATATGGATAAAGCCTTCAGGTTAATGAAAGAATTAAACCTGGTGTGTGCAATACATGCTGAAGATTATTATCTGGTGGATTATTATTCTCATCTTATGCAGGAGATAGGGAGAGAAGATCCTGAGAGTTGGTCTGAAGGGAGAACATACGAAGCAGAACCGGAAGCAATATGGTCTGTAGTGGGAATTACCGAAAAAGTTGGAAATAAACTTCATATCGTACACCTTTCGACCAAAGAAGGGTTGAATGTTATCCGGTGGGCGAAGTCTCACGGGGTGGATATAACTACAGAAACTTGTCCGCAATATCTTATTTTTACAACGGAAGATTTCAAAAAACAAGGGTCGGTATTAAAAATTGCTCCGCCTTTACGTAAAGAAGAGGATAGGGAAGAACTTTGGAAAGGATTGAAAGATGGCTCAATCGATTTTATCTG
>DAOUWX010000412.1 GCA_030666935.1 Atribacterota bacterium
ATCTGGGAGTAGACGATATAGGGACAGTAATAATTGAATTTAAAAATGGGGTAATTGGAGTTTTAGGTGCAGGTTGGGCAAATCCTGAGAGCTATCCTACCTGGTTAGACATAAAATATGAAATGTTAGGGACTAAAGGATTTATTAACATTAGTAAACCTTATCACGATTTAGCAGTTTATAGAAAAGAGAAAATGGTTAGAGAATATTGGTGGAGAAACGATGTAAGAATGATATTGGATGAATTTATAGATTGTATCTTTGAAGATAGAGATCCGATAATTACCGGAGAGGATGCAAGAGCTTCCTTAGAAGTAATTTTAGCTGCCTATAATTCATCAAAGAATGGAAAAGTTATTAGACTTCCTGTAACTAATACTGTGTAAAGGGATTGTAAAAATTAAGTTAATTAAAATAATATATTGGTAATTTTTCTTTCTTACCCTGCAAGTTTGGGTAGATGTAAACATGATTAGTAGTTAGAATAAGGGGGTGATTGAATGGTAAAATATCTTATTTTGATTTGATGACAAGTGTTGCACAGATTAAAATTAAAAAAGGAGGAATTTAAAAATGTTAAAGAGATTTATTGTAGTTTTGGTTATCAGTATGCTTTTAACTTCAGCTGTCTTTGCTGGAGAAGTGCTAAACTTTGTATCCACACAGATGGAACCAGCAGCCGAGCAGAAGTTTGCCAAAGGGGTATTACTTAAAGGTTTTACCGATGAGACTGGTATTGAAGCAGAGTTCATAACTATGCCGACATACCATGATATGTTTATTCGTGTATCTGCTGAAGTCGAGGCCAAAAAAGTAACTATATCGCTTGTTTGCGATCTACATAGCGGACTCGATCTAATGAATGCGAAGGGCCTATACGATGATCTTGCTGGTATCGCACTACCAAATCGGACATTCATTAAAGCACTGGAAGATTATTCTGTTATGGCGGGTAGAAAAGTTTATGTACCGTTGATGCAGGCAACCTATGTTATGGTAGTAAATAAGAAAGCATTCGAGTATTTACCAGCTGGTTTGACAGTTGAGGATGTAACCGGTGCAAGCGAGAAATGGAACTATTATGCATTGCTTAATTGGTCAAAAAATCTTAAAGATGCGTTCAAAGGACCAAAACTTGGTTTCCCGATGGGACCGGGTGGTTTATGGCATAGGTTCTTACATGGTTATATTTATCCGTCGTACACCGGTTATCAAGCAGCAGCATTTGACAGTTTACGAGCAGTTAAATTATGGGAATATATGAAAGAACTCCTAACGTATGTGCATCCAGCAAGCTCAACCTGGGCGGCGATGGATGAGCCGTTACTCAAAGAAGAAGTGCTTATTGCTTGGGACCATACCGCAAGAGTAAAGAATGCTTTAATCGAGAAATCAGAAGATTTTGCTATCGTTCCTGTCCCCTGCGGGCCTCAAGGCAGGGGTTATATAACAGTTGCTGTAGGCTTGGCAATTCCTGTAGATGCTCCACAGAAAGACAATGCTATCAAATTAATTGATTATCTTACTAAGCCAGATATACAGGTTAAAATTCTTGAGAACGTAGGTTTCTTCCCAATAGTAAAAGAGGCAGAAGGTGCCATCCCGGTAGGACCACTAAAGATTTTAGCCACAGGAGTACTTGCACAATCAGGAGCTGCAGATTCGGTAATGGTGATGATACCCAGTCTTGGTGCGAAAGGCGGCGAATTTACTAACACTTATCGTGATGTATTTACCAAGATAGTCGTCGA
>DAOUWX010000168.1 GCA_030666935.1 Atribacterota bacterium
ACTTATCTGTTGTCCGGACAAGATATAACATTCTCCTTTCTTGCCTTTCCCACAGGCTAAAATTAGCCCTTCAGCCACATCCCGTACATCAACAAAATCATAGGCCCCGCTGACACAAGCTTTTACTTTCCCTTTAACGAAATCAACAATTAATTTCCCCATTTCCGATATACGGTAATCATGTGGGCCTATAATCCCCGAGGGGCACAAAATAACCGCATCTAATCCTTTTTCAATCCCCTTAAGCACTTCCAATGTGCCCAGAGCTTTCGATTTAGAGTATTCTCCCAGTACGTTTTCCGGATTAAATCCCCGCGATTCATCAATTACAATCCCCGGTGCCGGCTCGGAAAGGGCATGGATTGAACTGGTATAGACCAATCTTTTTACTTTTGTTTCAAGACACATATTAACTACATTTCTAGTCCCCAGAACATTAACTTGGTATAACTGTTTTTGCTGTCCGGGAAGGATAGAAATTATTCCTGCACAATGATACACTATCTCTGCTCCTTGGAAAGCCTTTCGCAAAGAATCAGGAAGGCGTACATCCCCTTCCACTTTCTCTACTTTTAATCCTTTAAGAGAAGCGATATCCTCCCCAGGGAGAATAAGCACCCTCACTTTTTTATTCATGTTTACTAATTTTCGAACCAGTACATTTCCTAAATGTCCGGTTGCTCCGGTAATAACAATCATTTTTATCTCCTTATTGATCTAATAAAAATGCACCATAGAACCGTCCCCTGGTGCATTCCAAGTAAAAAAAATTATATTAATTCATTTAAGAGATTGCGAAAATAAATATGACTAAACTGGGTGAATAATTCTTTTGTTTTTTCCTTATCCTTATATTTGTTCAACACTAAAGATATGCCTTCGATAAAGCTGGTGGCAAGAACTTGCGCTAAAAAATCCTCTTCGGCAATAATCCTCTTTTTCTTCATTCTGGGAAATGCTTCTTTTTTTATCCGCCCGGCGATAAGAGATATGATTTGTTCCCTGGCATTCTCCATTTGGGAACCCTTGCTGCCATTTAACAAAATAACCAATTCGGATCGATGTTGGATATAAATTCGGATTAATGATTCTTCAAACATCTTTATAAAATCTTCTTTCTGTTTTTCTTCAGAAAGTTTAGATTTTTTAAAGCGGGCAAATTCATCGATAAATTTATAAATTTCCTGGAAAGCAGGTTGAATAATCACATTAAAAAGATCATCTTTATTTTTAAAATAGCGGTAAAGGTTGCCTACGGTCACTCCAGCGTTTAAGGCAATAGAGCGCATTGAGGTCTTTTGGTATCCATTTTCTTCGAATTCAGATATAGCTGCCTTTTTTATCTTTTGCCTTACTTCTTCTTTTAAAACTTGCATAATAATAAACTCCTGTTCATTATTATAATATAATAAAAAAATATTTTTGTCAAATCACTCCATACTTCGTATCGCGTGAGAAAAAAGGAGATGAAAGACTGTCTCCTGATACACTTATACTGAAGCTTGTTTTTTCTTCTTGGCAAAAGCCAGTATAGCTCCCAAAGCAATCGATAGAAATGCTGCCCATAAAACCCTATACTCCGGAGGCAATAAAAATGTTATGGTATGTGCCGGTATCCAAAAAATTGGAATTGTTTTCACTAATACAAATGATACAAAACCATCCCAATCAATCTTCTTTACTACATCGCTGAGTGTTACTTTTCCGCCTTTGTTTTCATACTTCAAATCAATGAAGGTATCGGTTATTCGATGAAATGCCATCATAGTCGGTGCAAATGACAAATTCATTGTAAAGCTGACAAAGAAGGCAAAGGCAAATTTCGAGTTTCCACCGGGTAAAAATCCATTTGCTAAAGCTCCTGCTATTCCTGCCGCGAACACATTAAATATCAATACAATAACCACCCCTAAAAATCCCCATACAAATGCTCTATATGGTAATCCTTTTGGAATATCCCAATCACCTGTTACAATTCTTACGGCCAAAAGCTCTCCCATTGTTGCAAGTATGAAGAATTTAATAAATCCTCCCAGGTAAGCATGTTCGGTTGTAAATTTCACAAATATTTCATGGCTTGCCGGGACTAGCAATATTACAACAAAAGTGGCCAAGCTGGCCAGCCAAAAAAAATCTCCTTTCTTCAATCAAATCACTCCTTTGCCAATGCTTCAAAGCCGGCGATAATATCCAATAATTCTTCGGTAATCGCATTTTGCCGCTGACGGTTAAATTGGGAATTCAGATTATCCAAACGTTCCTCGATGTTCTCTTCGGCTTTCTGCATGGCGGTTAAACGGCTGGCGTTTTCACTGGCCATCGACTCGATAAAAGCCCGGTATAAGGAAATATAAAAAAATTGATGGATGAAGGAATAGAGCAGCCGGTCCCAGGGAAGAGTATATAGCGGCAAACTGCGAGAAGGCCATTTTCTTGAAGCTAATTCCCGTAACCATTCCTGCTCCAAAGGGAATAAATGAAATTGAAAGGGCTCAAACATCACCCCTCTTTTCAGCTTATTGTAAAATAAATAAATATCATCTATTTTTTCCCGAAACCGCCATGATTCCACCAATATCAGCAGTTCTTGAATGGCGCTATTCAGGTTATATCTGGATTCAGGAAAATCAATCCTGGCTGCCGGTTGGTAGTCAACTTCTTTTAACTGCTCTTCGGCTCTTTCTCCGATGACAGCTATTTTTATTTGAGTATAATCGAAGGCTTTGGCTTTTTCCCACTCCATAAAGGAATTGGCAACCATCACATTAAATTTTCCTGCCATTCCTCTTTGCGAACCAAAGATAATTACTCCCATTCGCCTTTCATTTCTTGATATCGGCTTTTTTAATATCTCCGATTTTTCCTTTAACAACGCTTGAAAACCCATCTCAATGGATTGATGATAATCTGTAATTGCCTCTACTGCCCGTGCATGATAATGAATATTAACTGCAGCCAATGCCTTCATCGTTTTGACCACAGAGTATAAATCCTGGGCGCTTTCAATTTTCCTTTTGATGGCTTCAAGCATCTGCATTTGAGCGGTTCTCTTTTCCTTTTAAAATGAATTGTTCGATAAACTGAAGAATCGTTTTTACCTCATCACTATCCAGTTTTTTATTATTCATCACCTTTTCTTCTAATCGGGGAAATCTGTCTTGCAAATTCTTTTTTATTTCCATTATCTTCTTTTTAATATCTTCAACCGAAACCTCATCCCATAACCCCTGGTTAACCATGAGCAGGATTACAATCTGTTCCATCACTGAGTAAGGTGCATATTGATTCTGTTTTAAGACCTCTCTTATTCTTTTTCCTCTTTCCAGGATTTTTATGGTATTCTCATCCAGCTGGGTCCCGAACCGGGAAAAGATTTCTAACTCTTGAAACTGTGAATAAGTTAAACGCAGGCTGCCCACCACTTCTTGATAGGAAGCTAATTGCGTTTTTCCTCCTACCCGGGATACTGACTTCCCCACATCAACGGCCGGTAAAAGCCCGCTCTGAAATAATTGAGGCGATAAATAAATTTGACCATCGGTAATAGAGATGAGATTGGTAGGGATGTAAGCTGACAAATTTTGAGCCTGGGTTTCGATAATAGGCAAAGCAGTCAAAGAACCGCCACCCTTTTCCTTCTTCAAATGAGTCGCTCTTTCTAAAAGACGGGAATGGATATAAAAAATATCCCCGGTATATGCTTCACGGGCAGGCGGCCTTCTTAATAATAACGACAGCTCCCGGTAAGAGCGGGCATGATGAGTTAAATCATCATATATCACCAATACATCCTTTCCCTTTTCCATAAAATACTCACCGATACTGGTCGCCGCATAAGGGGCAATAAAATTCAAGCCGGGAGTATCTTCTCCTGATGCGATCATAACAATGGAATATTCCAGGGCTCCTGACTTTTTAAGTTGAGCAACTACCCTGGCCAAAGAAGACATCTTTTGACCGATAGCACAATAAATACAGATAACCCCTTTATCTTTTTGATTGAGTATGGTATCCACAGCAATCGCTGTTTTCCCGGTCTGCCGGTCTCCCAGGATAAGCTCCCGCTGTCCCCGGCCAATCGGCACCAGGGCATCGATTACTAAAATACCGGTCTGCAAAGGAACATATACCGGGGCTCTATCCATAATGGAAGGAGATTCACGTTCAATGGGATATCTCTCCATCGTTCTGATTGCTCCTAAATTGTCCAGGGGACGGCTCACCGGGTCGATAACCCTTCCCAGCAACGATTCGCCAACCGGGACATCCATTACCTGGTTGGTTCTCCTCACTTCATCTCCGGCTTTAATCCCCTTCGCATCATCAAGTAGAATAATGTCTACCTTACCCGGCTCCAGATTAAATACCATTCCCCGCTGACGGTCTTTAAAAATAACGATTTCCCCTGCCTTTACCTCCGGTAATCCTTTTGCGGTGACGATATCTTTACCTACAGCGGATACTATCCCAATTTCCTCCACATATAAAGATACTTCCTGTTGTTTGATAACGCGATTCATGCTGGAAAAAGTAGTCTTTAAATTTTCTTTTAAAGATAAAGTATTTATCTCTTTTGTTGGATTATCCATTAATACCCTCACATTAAAATTACATCTTAATCTATTTAATCTATCCAAATCACTTGGTTTTCTTTTTTTCAACATCCAATTCTTGAAAACTGATTTCAGTAAAAGCTTTCTTGAGCTGCTCTTCCAGTCCATCCAAATAGTTTTCAATATTCCAGGAAATTTTCTTACCCTCTGTTCG
>DAOUWX010000165.1 GCA_030666935.1 Atribacterota bacterium
AAAAATATGGCGGTAGCAACTCATCGCGGATTGGTAGGCAGGGTAATTAGTGTTGATTCCCGAACAGCAAAAATATTGTTAATTTTAGATCAAAGAAGTGCTGTGGGAGGCATGATTCAAAGATCAAGAGATATTGGAGTAGTGAAGGGAAGTGAAAGTAATTATTGCTATATGGAATATCTTTCAAACGATGCAGATGTAAAAATAAATGATAAGGTGATCACTTCCGGATTAGGAAGCATTTTCCCCAAGGGAATTATTATTGGTAAGATAGTGGGGATAAAAAAGGAAAGCCATGATTTATTTCAAAAAGTAATAATAAAGCCAGAAGTGGATTTTACTAAATTAGAAGAAGTATTTGTAGTAAAAAAAACCGAGTAAAACTTGGAGGAGGAGTGTGTAGCGGGTAGCGTTTAGCAGATACGATATCAGTTAGCCAGTTTACCAGTTACCCGGTTGACCAGTTATTAGAAATAAGATGTAAGATAAAACTGTAGGACAGGCGTCTCGCCTGTCTATGTAAATGTAGGGGCTTGATTTATCGAGCCCGTCTATTTCTTTTGTCATTCCTGCGAAGCAGGAATCCAGAGCATTTCTACCCACATATATGAATTAAATTAACTGGCTAACTGGTAAACCGGGTAGCTGGGTAACTATACATGCGAGATACGATTCACGAGATACGAGATACTGGTTTTTGACGCGATACGCGATACGCAATACGATATACTAATTTAAAGGGAGGAATCATCATTTACAAAGTAATAAAATTAAAAAACGGTTTAAGAATTGTAGTAGAAGAAATGCCTTACATGAAATCTATAGCTATTGTTTTCGGAATAGGAGCCGGGTCAAGGTACGAAGTACAAAAATATCAAGGAATTTCTCACCTCATTGAACATATGCTATTTAAAGGAACTAACAAGAGAAAAAGCACTTTAGAAATATCTCAGGTAATAGAAGGTATCGGCGGAGAAATAAACGCTTCTACATCTAAAGAGACAACTCACCTATACGCTAAAGTTCCTCAGGAGCAATTTAAAACTGCTTTTGATGTGTTAGCCGACATAATATTAAATTCGTTAATGAGAGAAGAAGACCTTCGTAAGGAAAAAAATGTAATTATCGAGGAAATTAAAAAATATCAGGATATACCAGAAGAATTAGTAGAAATCTTACTTGATAGGATAATGTGGAAAAACCATCCTCTGGGAAGGTCTGTTCTTGGAGATGAAAAGAGTGTAGTTAATATTCAAAGAGAAGATCTTTTATCATATATAAATACATTTTATCGTCCCAATAACTTAGTAATAAGTGTTGCAGGCAATATTAAGATAGCAGAAGTAATTCTACAGGTGGAGAAGTATTTTAAAATAGTAGGAAAAAGTGAAGTTAGCAATTATTTGCCCGCAAAAGATAATCAGAAAAATACCCAAATAGGAATAAAATTTAAAAAAAGCAACCAGACTCACCTTTCTTTTGGTTTTCCCGGAATTTCTCGGTTAGATCCTGATAAATACTCCGTGGATTTATTAGATATAATATTGGGCTCGGGATTAAGTTCTCGGCTTTTTCAAGAGATAAGAGTTAAGAAAAGTTTAGCTTATGATATCCATTCATTTATTCAGTATTTTAACGATATCAGTTCTTTTAATATTTATGCCGGTATCGATTCAAGTAAACTGAGGGAAACTATCCAGACAATTTTAGAGGAACTTAATAAAATAAAAGATAATAATTTAAAAGAGGATGAATTGAAAAAAGCAAAAGAAATGTATAAAGGTGCACTATCTTTAAGTTTGGAAAGTACTTTAAGCAGGGCATTTTGGTTGGGGAATAGGATGCTTTTATATGGTAAACCTTCAAATTTTGACGAAATAAAAGAAAAAATTGAGGAAGTAAAAATAAAAGATATTCAGAAAATAGCTCAAAATATTTTTACCAAAGATAAAATAAATTTATCTATTGTTGGTCCCTTCAAAAAAAAGGATAAGGAAGAATACGAGTCTCTTCTGCAGAAATTAGGTTAGCTGATAATGAATAGTAATTTGTATCTCGTATATATAGTTATCCAGTTTACCGGTTACCCGGTTGGCCAGTTATAGAATATAAGATAAGCCCATAGGACAAACGTCTCGCCTGTCTATGTATATGTAAATGTAGGAGCTCGATTCATCGAGCCCGCAAAACACGGGTCGGATAAATTCGACCCCTACATCAAAAACAATACTTGTATATTATGAACCAGAAATTCTGTATAATTTCACGAAATACGAATTTAATTAGTCAATTAACTAATCTTAACTGGTAAACTGGAAAACCGGATAACCGGCCAACTAATGTAATTGGTAAATTGGTAAATTGGTAAATTGATCAATAAGGAAATAACATGCCTTTAAAATTAGGAATGGGAGATATTATTAGATTAAAGAAGAAACATCCTTGTGGTGGTTTTCACTGGGAAATTACCAGGACCGGTATTGATATTGGCTTAAAATGCCTTTGTTGTGGGAGGAAAGTCCTGGTTCCCAGGGTAAAATTAGAGAAGAAAATTAGAGAAATTATTCCCCGGGATTAAGAAAAAATAGATATTAATTAATTTTGTATCCCAAACCTTTTCTTTCTCTTTGTCTCTTTATGCAATGAGTAATACGATATATAAATTTACGGTTTTCAGTTCGCAGTTTTCAGTTTTTTGGAAAAGATTCGTACCCTGAAATCAGAAGTTTTATAATGTCATTATAGACAGGCGAGACGCTTGCCCACGGTTTACTTATATCCTATAACTGGCTAACCGGGTAACTAATACCAACTAGCTAACTAATTAACCAATTAACTAGTTAACTAAATAGATACGAATAAAAACTTGATATCGAAAATATCTGTGATATAATATAAATCGTTTTATATTTCTAATTTCCTTGCTCCTGAGAAATCTTTCAGGGGCTGATTAAACCGAAAGGAGGTGGTAACAGATGAGAAGTTACGAAATAATGCTTGCTATAAATCCCCAGTTAGAAGACAAAGAATTAGATTCCTTATTAGATAAATTAAAAAAGCTTATTACCGACGCAAAGGGAGAAATAACCAAAACAAATAAATGGGGCAAAAGAAAGTTAGCTTATGAAATTAAGGATTTCACAGAGGCGATTTATATCGTTTTAAATTTCAATGTGGATGAAAAGATTATTGCTGAACTTGAAAGAGTTATAAAGTTAGAAGAGAGAGTTATCAGATATTTATTAATTTTACAAGCTAAAGAAAAAATTCAAAATAAAAAATAGCTAATTGATTAAAGAAATACTAAAAAGAGAAAATAGATTAAAAAGGAGGAAAAATATAAATTAATGGCACGATATGGTTCTTTTAGAAGACCACAAAGGAAAGTTTGTCTTTTTTGCAAAGAAAAAATTTTAGCTGATTATAAAGATGTAGATTTATTAAGAAAGTTTATTACTGAACAAGGCAAAATGTTACCTCGTAGAGCAACTGGAAACTGCGCGAGACATCAACGTACACTGGCTATATCTATAAAAAGAGCAAGAGAAGTAGGGCTTCTTCCTTATGTGGCGAAATAAGTAAATTAGTATATAATATAGCGTACAGCGGGTAGCGTTTAGCGGATAGGATATTAGTTATCCAGTTACCCGGTTTACCAGTTGGCCAGTTAAATTATTTATTAATTTCAAATACGGATTCTTAGTTACAAGATGAGAGTTAGTTGATACAATCAACTAACCTGATTTTAATTCTTCAACTAGGTAACCGGTAAACTGGTTAACCGGCTAACTAGTTTATCTTAAAATTTTTACTTTAAGAGGTTTTTTATTGACTGAACAAATTCCAACTAAATCAATAGTCGAGGGTGCATTCTTAGCAGCAATTACTGCCGTTCTATTTATTATTAGTATTTACATTCCCTTACTGGGTACGCTGGTAAGTTTTTTGTGCCCTCTTCCGATTATAATTTTATGTTTACGCCATAGTGTAAAGTTTGCTATTATCTCAACTTTTATATCAGGGATTTTAGTAACTATTTTAGCTGGTCCCTTGCAAGGGCTTATGGTTTTGTTAGGTTTTGGAATATTGGGATTAACTTTAGGTTTTAGCATAAAAAAAGGATTATCTTTAACTGATATTATTATCATTGGAAGCATAGCTTCTCTAGTTTCTAAAGGTTTAATCCTTTTAATCGGGTTTTGGATTTTAGATCTCAACACTGTATTATTTGATATAGAAGAATTAGACAAAATTATAACTCAATCTTTAAATTTTTATAGTAATATGGGACTGTCTCCGGAACAATTAGTTTTAATGAAAGAGTCCCTTACTCAAACTATTAATATTGTTAGAATAGCATTTCCGGGAATGATTATTCTTGCTTCAATTTTTGATACTATTTTAAATTACTGGGTAGCTCGAATAATCTTAAGAAGATTTGGATATAAGTTAGCGAACTTTACTTCCTTCTCTAACTGGAGAGCTCCCAAATCTTTTTTTTGGAGTTATCTTTTAGGGATGGTATTGATAATTCTGGGAACAACTTACAAGCTACCTCTTTTAAATAAAATTGGAATAAATGTACAAGTTTTTTTCGCAGTGGTATTTTTGATTTATGGCCTCTCTTTAACCGGTTTTATATTGGAGCGGTTTAAAATTAAAAATTTTTTAAAGTGGGTTATATATATTTTGGTGTGCTTTCAACCCTTTTTATCCCAAATTGTTACTTGGGCAGCCATGTTAGATATATGGATAGATTTTAGAAGATTTCTCACCACCAGAAAAGAATAAAATAGTCGTTAGTGAATAGTGAAT
>DAOUWX010000372.1 GCA_030666935.1 Atribacterota bacterium
GGTGCCTGTTTTGATCTGGAGATTAAAGTATATATGGTTAAGATTAGTTATATGCAGAAACCATATCGTCGAATAATGATGGAGACCTGGGGAGGAAATTGTATTGCCAGTCCTTCTCCTGATACTCAAGCCGGGAGGGATATATTGGCAAAAGACCCCGATTGTCCGGGGAGTCTCGGTCTGGCCATCAGTGAGGCAGTAGAAGAAGCGGTTGGTCGTGATGATACCCATTATTCTCTGGGAAGTGTATTGAATCATGTTCTATTACACCAGACTGTTATTGGATTAGAAACAAAGAAGATTATGGAGCAGATTGATGAATATCCTGATATTATTGTTGGTTGTGTAGGAGGCGGATCAAATTTTGCCGGTCTTTACTTGCCATTTGTGAAAGATAAAATTGAAGGATTGAAACCAAATTTGAGAATAATAAATGTTGAACCGGCAAGCTGTCCGACTTTAACCAGAGGTCCTTACGCTTATGATTATGGTGATGTAGCTGGACTAGTACCTTTAATGAAGATGTTTACTCTGGGGCATGGTTTTATACCACCACCGGTTCACGCCGGCGGATTAAGATATCACGGAATGGCTCCCATTATCTGTCATTTACTTAAATTAGGATTTGTGGAAGCGCGGGCAGTACATCAATTAGGAACTTTTGAGGCAGGAGTGACCTTTGCCAGAAATGAAGGAATTATCAGTGCCCCGGAAACAAACCATGCCATCCGAGTTACTATCGATGAAGCACTTAAATGTAAAGAATCCGGAGAAGCAAAAACAATATTACTGGCACATAGTGGACATGGACATGTGGATATGGCTGCTTATGAAGCTTATTTTGCCGGAAGATTAAAGGATTATGACTATCCCCAGGAAAAAATTGAAGAAGCCTTAAAGGATTTACCTAAAGTGTAACAGGGAACGGTCCTTTATCATTTTTTTGAGCAAGTGATGGTTATATCAGGGGATGGTTCTTTATCACCCACTCTGTGATGACTTTGGTGATAGAGAGCATCCTCTGATGTGTAAAATAAATTTTTTAAATTATTTTTCAATTTTCCCTTGACAAGAATAAAAACTATGTTATAATTTATACAATAATGAATGATAATTCAATATAGGAATATAGGAGAGTGCAATTTGATGCAGGTTTTAAAAGAGAATGTGAAAGAAAAAATTTATCAAGCAGCTGTTGAAGAATTCTATAAGAAAGGGTTTTTAAAGGCAAAGATGCAGGATATTGCCAAGAAAGCAGGGATTTCAGTTGGGTTGACTTATAGTTATTATAACAACAAGGAAGATTTATTTGCCGCTATTGCAGAACCTATATATAAAGAAATCATTCAACCAATGGAAAATGAAGAAGAAAGAGATTCGGAAATAGGTGACCCGGCTAATCTTTTTGAACAAGAATCAGCATTTATCTTGCAATTACTAAGGCAGAAGCGGGAGATTTTTTTAATTTTAATTGACCGCAGTAAGGGGACAAGGTTTGAAAAAGCAAAAGAGCAGATTATTAATGTTACTAAAGAGCATATTAAGCGGCAGTTAAACCCTAAAGTTAATAGTCAGATTTTTAAAATTGATGAAGCATTCTATCATATCTTGACTAATAATTTTATCGAAGGATTGTTGGAGATTGCCAGACATTATCAAGGAAATAAATGGGCGGAAAATATGTTGAAACTGCTGACACATCAATTTTTTTATGGGGTGAGTGGATTTCAGGGTTAATTTTTTTTCTTTATAATTGAATAATAATTCAATATTAAAAACAGGAGGAATAAAAAAATGAAAACAGTAGTAATGGAAAAACAAAAATTAGGAAGTGAACCAATATCAAAATTGCTTTTAAAAATGTCGGTTCCAATGATATTGGCTATGGTGATAAACGGAATGTATTATCTGGCAGATGCTATATTTGTCGGTTGGGGAGTGGGCTCAGAAGCCTTAGGAGGGTTAGCAGTCATTTTTCCTTTACAAATATTAGCAATTGCCATAGGAATGGCTATTGGTACTGGAACGGCTTCTATTGAATCAATAGAATTGGGGAATCAGAGAAAAGA
>DAOUWX010000276.1 GCA_030666935.1 Atribacterota bacterium
ATTAGGTTTTTCCAATAAGGAAATGATTAATACTCTCAAGGAGTACTTATAAAAGGAGGAGGAAATATGGAACAGATATTAAAAGCCACTCAACTTAGTAAATATTTTTATCAAAAAAAAGCTCTCGATAAAGTTGATCTGAATATAGAAAAAGGGGAAATTTATGGAATATTAGGACCAAATGGTGGTGGAAAAAGTACTTTTCTAAAGATTGCAGCGGGGTTACTTAAGCCAAGCCAGGGAGAAATAACCATAGATAATGAAAAGCCCGGAGTATATACAAAATCTATTGTCTCTTATCTGCCGGAAATTAATTACCTTTACAAGTGGATGAAGATAAAGGATGCTTTGAATTTTTTTAAAGACCTGTACACCGATTTTGATGTCGAAAGAGCCAGAGAAAGTTTAAAATTTATGGAATTGGAAGAAGAAGAAAAAGTGACCAGTCTTTCCAAAGGGATGATGGGAAGATTAAAATTAACCCTGGCATTATCCAGAAAAGCTAAACTTTACTTGTTGGATGAACCTTTAAATGGCATAGACCCGATTTCCCGGGAAAAGATAATTACTTCAATTCTCGATTCTTATAATGAAAAATCTTCTATACTTATTTGCTCACATCTAATTTACTATATTGAAAAATTATTAGATTATATATTTTTCTTATCCGAAGGTAGAATAATTTTGTCCGGGGACGCAGAAGAATTGAGGAATAAAAGAGGGATGTCTATTGATAAATTATTTCAGGAGGTTTTTTAATCATGATGACTTTGCTTAAATATGAAATCTATCGCCGCTGGAGATGGTTGGTACTTAGATATGCCGCCTTAATTATAATAGGGACCATACTTTTAAACCGAGTTTCTTCTCCTGTCTATCAATATGAATTTATAGGAGAATCTATAGGGAAATTTGCCTTGACCAGTTTGGCTATCTTCATAATTATTATTGTTGAAGGAATTAATATGCTGAAAGAAGACCTATTTGAAGAATGCGGGTACCTAACTTTCACCATACCCAAAAAGGGAAGAACTATCCTAGCTTCTAAATTAGTATTATTATTTTTACAATTAAGCTTCTGGGCAATTATTAGCGTCGGGTTTGGATCGATGTTTTTTTCAAAATTACCTTCTCATGTAATGGTTCAAATAGAGACTCAAATCAATTTTTACTTTTTCCCGACAGTTTTATTTTTACTAACTGCTTTTTTTAATTTTGTTTTAATGATACATTTTAGCCTTACTTTGACTAAAACTTTGTTGGTAAATAAAAAGTATTCGGGTATATTATCAGTAGGCATCTTTATTTTACTGGCATATTTAATTGAAAAGGTATATTATGGTCCATTTTTGAATCAAATAAAACATGTTTCAATGGAAATTGGAAGTAGATCAAATATTAGTTTACTCTCCGGAGGTTATACAGCCGTATTTTTAAACCTAATTCTAATTGCCATATTCTTTGCCGCAACAGCTTACTTGCTGGAAAAAAAGATAAACATTTAAAAAAATTTAGTATAGGGGGATGTAGTAGTATCACATCCTCCTATTTCTTTTTCTTTAATTTAACCGCAGTACCGAATACGAACATCTCTGCAGCTGATTGCATAATTGATGAGGTAGTAAAACGAATGCATACTATCCCATCTGCGCCTAAACTTTTTGCAGTTTCAATCATCCGGTCAATAGACTGCTCGCGGGATTCTGCCAGTAATTTGGTATATTCTTCGATCTCTCCCCCTACTATATTGCGGAAACCAGCTAATATATCTTTCCCGGCATGTCGTGCCCGAACAGTATTTCCTTTCACAAGTCCTAAAGTTTCCACAATTTCGTATTTGGAAAAATTATCTTGAGTAGTTAATAACATCTTTTACCTCCTTATTTCTTGACATCTCTTGAATATTTATCATCCTTTTTACTCGCCAATCTTTCTGTTAAAGCTTTAATAAATAAGAGCCCCAAGCCGACTATAGTTACCAAGCCGATTATACCCAGCCAAACATTCTCAAACATACCGATTATCCAGGCGATAATCCAGATTACAGTGACCATAATTAAAATGATATATCCAGTTTTTTCCATTTTCCTTTAACTCCTTTCTATCTTTTTATTATAGTAATTATATTTTTGTTATTACTTTTTTTTACTTCGGCATAAAAGTAGCAGTCGTTAAAAGGTTTTATTCTTTAACTTAGTATAAATTTTATCATATTTATCCATTAATTATAAGATAAACGAGTTTTTTCATCGGCTAATGTCGGTTGAATAATTTCTTCCCATTTTGGAGAGTCCCATGTCCCCAACATCTTATGCATATCATAATATTTCTGGGGAATTGGATGTGTCCCAATAATTACTTTTATTCCGTATCTTGCCTTAATGAAATCACAAAAATAGGTTATACGGGTACAGGGAGGATATCCGACAACCAGCCCGGTAGCCAGGTGAATAACCTGTGCCCCGTTCTTAATCATTTCCTCGGGAGCGTATTCAATATTTCCACCAGGACAGCCGTCACAAGTAGTATATCCAACTAATTCCAGTTCATCATCCTTACTATAAATGCTAAATGCACCTTCCCTATCACGGAGAGCCCTAAGACATTTACCTCCGGCACAGGTATGGTAACGGTCACAGATAATAATTCCAATTTTGATTTTATCTTTCACTACTATTTCCTCCCATTAAATTAAATTTATTAAATTACCGCTGCCTAATGCAGCAGCTTTGCTTTTAAAGAAAAAAATTATTCTTGCCTGTCCCACAATTATAATGTTTCTACTTTTAATAAATTGGTGGTGCCGGGGATTTTAAAGGGAATTCCTGCGGTAATTACAATCTTATCTCCTGGGTTGGTCAATCCGGTTTTTAAGGCAATCTTCTTTGATTTTTCAATCATATCATCGGTATTTTCCATTTCATCAGATTTAAAAGGGTAAACTCCCCAGCTAAGAGCCAGTTTTCTAACTGTGGAATCCCGGGTACTGGCTGCGATCCTAGGAACAGG
>DAOUWX010000118.1 GCA_030666935.1 Atribacterota bacterium
GCATACAGAGTATAAGTGCAGAAACCGAACAAACCAAATCTTATTTAACTCTCGAGGCTTTAAGTGATAGTATTGCGGATATCGCAGAAACAGTTGGTCCGGCTGTAGTGAATATAGATACAGTGAGAATGGTGACAACACAATTTCCCTCTTTTGAAGATCCTATATTTAAGAGATTTTTTGGACGTGAGTTTGAAGAATTCAGAAGAACAATTCCCCAAAAAGGTACCGGTTCCGGATTTATCATAAATCAAGAGGGGTATGTACTTACCAATGAACATGTAGTGCGTAGAGCAGATAAGATAAAAGTTACTCTTTCTGATGGCAGAGAATTTGAGGGAGAAGTGGTAGGTTCAGATGTAACTTCAGATATGGCTATAGTAAAAATAAAGGCAGACCATCTGCCTACTGTTACTTTAGGCAATTCAGATGAATTAAGAGTTGGAGAAATTGTGATAGCGATCGGTAACCCTTATGGGCTCCAACAGACTGTAACTATGGGCGTAGTTAGCGCCAAAGGCCGTTCTATTCCTACGGGAATAGAAGGACATGTTTATAGGAATTTTATTCAAACAGATACAGCCATTAATCCTGGAAATAGCGGTGGTCCCTTACTTAATATAAAAGGAGAAGTTGTGGGAATAAATACCGCCATTATTCCTTATGCTCAGGGAATCGGATTTGCAATTCCCATTAATATAGCTAAAAAAAACATAGATGACCTTATTAATCTGGGTAAAGTAAGAAGGTCATGGTTAGGTGTGTATATTCAGGAGGTTACCCCGGAAATTGCCAAACAGTTTGGCTTGCCAGAAGATGCTATGGGAGTTTTGGTGGGAGATGTGATTAAAGATAGTCCGGCGGAAGAAGCAGGGATAAAAAGAGGAGATATAATTACAAAGGTTAATGATGAAAAAGTTAATTCTCCGGGAGAACTTCAAGATGAAATAAGAGATATTGATATTGGTGATAAAGCGAATATAGAAATTATGCGGGATGGCAAAACAATAAAGTTTATAGTAAAAATTGCTGAAATGCCCACCGTGGAAGAAGAAGACAGTGAATTTCCTAAAGAGAAAGTATTTTCCGTACAAACCGGATTAAAAGTTGAAGTAGTTACTTCAGAAATTGCTAAAGAATTAGAGCTGCCCTGGGTAAAGGGGCTGGTGATTGCTGAGGTAATTCCGGGAAGTTCAGCAGATGATATGGGTTTGCAACCAGGAGATGTAATTTTAGAAGCCAATCGAATAGAAATGTCTTCAGTTGAAAAATGGGAAGAAGTAATCAGCAAATTAGAACCAGGGAATACGCTGCTATTATTGGTATTCCGTAACCATCATACCTACTATGTTCCGATTAAAGTAGAAAAGATTGACTGAAAAATTAGCGTATAGCGTAGAGGATATTAGTTATCCAGTTGCCCGGTTAACCAGTTTTCCAGTTAAAATCAAAGATTACGGGTTGCAAGTTACAAGCTAGTTACAGAGGAAGGGGCGTATTTGCAATACGCCCCTTGTATTTACGGATTGTTTTATCATTATGGAGCGAACTCATCAGGGAACATGGCAATCTCAAATCCACAGGCACGATACATCGTGTCTATTCAATTCAACATGGCACGCCGTGTTGCTACATTAATCAATAAACTAAATTCAATTGGTCAATTGGCTAATTAATATTAACTGGTCAACTGGGAAACAGGGTAACTGGCAAACTGGTCAACTGAATAATATGTGCTACACGCTATACGCTATTTTTTATTTGCAACTGCCAGCTTTTTAAAATTAATTTTAAAATATGGTAAAATATTAGAAATATTTAAAGAATGAGACGGTCTATAAAATTGAAAAAAGATAAGAATCATAAATTATCTACCCCTTTTCGAGAAAGAAACATAGTTTTAGCTTTAATTATTATCTTGTTTCTTACCTTATTACTAGGTTCTTTGACCTATAAAGAAGTACAAAGAGAAAGATATTATTTATGGGAATTAGCCCGCTCGGAAGGATTGAACATTGCCTTTTCTATCCAAACTCTTGGCCCTCGGTTTATCTTGAATGAAAAGGCATTGAAGGATGTTTTAGTGCTTTTAAAAAAAGAAGGGGTAAGTTATATCGATATTTGTAATGATAAAGGAGTAATATTATTCAGCACTGAAAAAGAGAGGTGGAAAAACACTATAAAAATCCTTAATCCGGGTAAAATAAATTTCGCAAATACTCAAGATAAAAAGGGGGACAGAATACTTCAAGTAATAAAACCATTTAATCTTGATATTGATAAACAGTTAGATATTTGGAAAATACTACCTATTAGAAATAATTATTTAGTGGTGGGGGTAAACTTGGAAGGATATTATAATCGCTTGCGTCAGACCAGAAGAAGAATAATTTTAAATTACAGCATTATAATGGCTCTCGTGTTATTTGGGATTTATGTAATTTTTAAATTACAGGAAACCTATATCGTAAAAAAGACTTTAAACGAAATGAAAGATTATACTGCAAAACTACTGGAAACTATGGATAATGCGGTAATTTCAGTGGATAATAAGGGCAATATTAAGACTTTTAACCGTAAGAGTGAAGAAATTTTTGGTAAAAAAAGGGAAGAAGTATTAAATAAAGATTGCCAGGAAGTGTTGAATTTAAATGTTAATGATAAATCTCTCTTTAAAAAGTGCCTTTTAGAGAAAAAAAATATTGCACGGGAAATAATTTTAGAAGAAAAGGGATTAAAGAAAAAAATATTAGATATTAATACTTCATTTCTAACAGATGAATCTGGAGAAATAACCGGTGTGGTAGCGGTGATCAGAGATGTAACCGAGATCAAGGACTTAAATGAAGAGGTAGCACGGCATAAAAGATTAGCTGCTCTGGGTAAATTATCTGCCGGGATTGCCCATGAAATCAGGAATCCTTTAAGTTCAATCAGAGGATTAGCCCAGTTTGTTTATAATTCATTCTCCAGGACCGATGAAAGAAAAGAAGACTTAAATACTATTATTCAGGAAGTAGATAGATTAAATAAATTAGTGGTTCAGGTTTTAGATTTCGCCAAATTGAAAAAACCAAACTTAACCCGTTTTTCTTTAAATGATTTAATAAGAAAGATTGCTGAATTATTTAAATTAGAGATAAAGGATAAGCAGATTAAATTTAATCTGGAACTTTCCCCGGATATTTCTCAAATTCAAGCTGACGAAGACCAGGTAAGGCAGATTTTAATGAATGTAATTATTAATGCCATTCAGGCCATCTCTAAGGAAGGGGAAATTAAAATTAAAACTGAAAAAACTCTTTCAAAAGGAGAATCAGCTATAAAATTAATTATTGAAGATAGCGGGGTTGGTATTCCTGAAAAAGATTTTACTCAAATATTTGACCCTTTCTTTTCTACTAAAGAGAAGGGTTCCGGATTGGGTCTTTCTATAGCATACAAGCTTATAGAGTCTCATCAGGGAGAGATCAAAGTTGAATCCAAAGAAGGGGAAGGAACAAAATTTGTTATTTTTCTACCTCAAAAAGGAGGGAAGTAATTTTGCGAAAAATATTAGTGATCGATGATGAACAAAATATAAGAAAAATGTTAATCCGGGTATTGTCTCCGGAGGGATTTATAGTTAAAGAAGCTGACAATGGTTTAGAGGCGCTAAAGAGATTCCAGAAAGAAAATTACAGTTTGGTATTATTAGATCTTAAAATGCCCGGTTTAAATGGTATAGAAACCTTGAAGAAAATAAGAGAAAATGATTTGAATCTACCGGTTATTATGATGTCTGCTTATGGGAGCATTCCCGAAGCTGTTGAAGCAATGAAATTAGGGGCTTTGGATTATTTAATAAAACCTTTCGATATCGAAGAACTAAAAATTATAATTAAAAGAGCAATTAAGCAATATGAATTAGAAGTGGAAAACATCTACTATCGAGAGGAAGAAGAGAAGAGATTCAATTTTGACGAAATTATAGGAAAGAGTAATTCTATAAATAAGGTTTTAGAAATGGTGAAAAATGTATCTCCCACTACTGCTACTGTTCTCATTACCGGCCAAAGTGGTACCGGGAAAGAGTTGATAGCCCGGGCAATACACAAAAATAGTCTGCGTAAAAATGGCCCGTTTGTAGTGGTAAATTGTGTAGCCTTTTCTCCAAATCTCCTGGAGAGCGAACTCTTTGGACATGAAAAAGGTTCTTTTACCGGGGCTATTGCCAGGAGGATAGGTCGTTTCGAAATGGCAAACGGAGGAACTATTTTTTTGGATGAAATAGGAGAGATAGACCCCGCCATCCAAACAAAATTACTTAGAGTTTTACAGGAAAGGGAGTTTGAAAGGGTAGGGAGTTCCAGGAGTATTAAAGTTGATGTAAGAATATTATCAGCTACCAATAAAGATTTAAAAAAAGAAGTAGAAGAAAGAAGGTTTAGAGAGGATTTATTTTATCGATTGAATGTCTTTAATGTAGATGTTCCCCTTCTAAGGGAAAGGAAAGAGGATATACCTTTGATAGTGGAGCATCTTATCGGTAAATATAATAAAATACTAAATAAGAGAGTGAAAAAAGTTTCTGTAAAAGCTATGGAATTATTGCTGGATTATGATTATCCCGGTAATATAAGGGAGCTGGAAAATATTATTGAGCGAAGTATGATTATGGTAAAAGATGAAATAATCGATGAAAAATATTTTAATTTTATACACAAAGAAACATATATTGAAAAAAAAGGGACTTTGAAGGAAGTAGAAAAAGAATTAATTATAAAATATTTAATCCAAAACAAGGAAAATCGTACTAAAACCGCAGAGATTTTAGGTATAAGCCGCAGGAGCTTGCAGAACAAAATTAAAGAATACCAAATAAACTTGTAAGTCAAAAAGTTTCCCAAAGGTGCCTGGCACCTTTAGGAAACTTTTTGACTTGACATATTTATTAAAGTGGCTTAAACTGTGGGCGTAAAGAATACTTCTTTACCAGAGAGCTTGTATCTTGTATAAGAACAAGACCAGGAAAGTAGATAAAATTAATAGTATTTCGTCTAGTATCTTATAACGGAACTAGAACGGAGGTGAAAAAAATGAATAGAGATTCTGCTTTTTCAGGATTTGAGCTTACTACCCGGCAGCTGGCTATATCCGGTATGCTGGGGGCAATTGCTATCATCTTGGGCGTAACCAGGTTGGGGTTTATCCCTGTTCCCACTCCAGCCGGTCATGCAACCATTATGCACATTCCAGCTATTTTAGGTGGGATACTCGAAGGTCCGATAGTAGGTGCATTAGTAGGATTAATCTTCGGAGTTTACAGTTTTTTAAATGCCACTAACCCCATATTTGCCGACCCTCTAATCGCCATTTTACCCAGAATATTCATCGGAGTAGCAGCTTATTATTCTTACAAATATTTCTGGAAGAATAGTGCTATTGCAGCGGCCTTAGGAACTCTTACTAACACCATCGGAGTTTTGGGATTAGCTACCTTAAGAGAATATCTCCCGGTAAAAGTAAGTGCCAGTATTGCAGTAGTACATGGTACTCCGGAAGTGGTAGTAGCAGTATTATTGGTATTTATATTGGTCAAAGCTTTAAAAAGAGCAGGTTATTAAAGGGGTTATAGAGGAAGGAAAAATGAGATTTTCTTTGCTCCTTTTACTTTCCGCTTCTGCCTGCTTGTGCAGGTACGGCAGACAGGCGGGGATGACAAAGGTGCATATAATTTAAGGGAGGGGGATATGATGATTTTAGCAATTGATGTAGGAAATACCCATACAGTAATAGGGGTGTACAAAGAAGAGAAATTGCTAGGTCATTGGAGAATTTCTACTGATCTGGATAAGACAGAGGATGAGTATGGAATGTTAGTTAAGAATTTGCTTTCTGATTCCAATTTATCTTTTTCAGATATTAAATCAGTAGTTATTTCCTGTGTTATTCCTCCAGCAACCTGGATATTAAGAAAGATGTCAGTAGATTATTTTAAAGTGTCTCCTATTATTGTGGGGCCAGGA
>DAOUWX010000008.1 GCA_030666935.1 Atribacterota bacterium
CCACATTATTTTGCTCTCAGGGGGATAGAAGAATTTATAGAGACAACCGAGATTGTACGGAAGAATTTAAACCATTCTTTAAAAATAAATATTTTAATTACCATTGCTGATACGAGAAGTAATTTAGCCAAGGAAGTTATAACTGAAATAAAACAATATTTTAGTGACAGGTTATTTAAAACGATAATAAGAAAAAATATAACTTTAGTAGAGGCCAGCAGCCAGGGTGTACCGGCTCTATATTATAGCCCCAATTCTCATGGGGCTGTTGATTATTATAAATTAGCTCAAGAGGTGATATCTTTTGAAAAAGAAGAGATTAGCGCGGGGATTCAGTAAAATCATAGATTATAAAGAAGAATTAATTAGGGATACATCAGAGGGGATTAATGAAAGGGTTGAAATTCAGAACAGGGAAAAAGATGAATTTTTAAGCCGGCCCATAAGCCCTCCTCAAAAAGAAGTAGATAAATTCGTAAATATTAAAGTGATTGGTATCGGAGGAGGAGGGAATAATGCAATTAAGGAGATGACTATACAGGGGATGAGCAATCTCGATCTAATTGCTATAAACACAGACATACAAGCCCTATCCTTATCTCAAGCTGGACTAAAAATTCAAATTGGTAAATCCCTAACCAATGGTTTAGGAACCGGAGGTAATCCCGAATTAGGTAAGAAAGCAGCCGAAGAAGATAAAGATAAAATTTCTAAGGCTATGGAAAATGCAGATATAATTTTTATTACAGCCGGTATGGGAGGAGGAACAGGAAGTGGAGTTTCCTCAGTTGCGGCAAAGATAGCAAAACAATATGGTATTCTAACCATAGGTGTAGTAACTAAACCCTTCGCTTTTGAAGGTAAAAAGAGAAAATTACAAGCAGAAGCCGGGATAGAAGCATTAAAAAATGAAGTAGATGCTTTAATTACTATTTCTAATGACCGTTTATTAAAAATTATTTCTAAAGATACTTCTATGAAAAATGCCTTTGAAATGACTGATAAAGTATTATGCCAGTCTGTTCAGGCTATTGCGGACTTGATTACAATTCCTGGATTGATAAATTTAGATTTAGCTGATGTGAGAACTGTAGCAAAAGATGCTGGCCTATCCTTGGTAGGCATTGGAACGGGTAAGGGGAAAAAGAAAGCAGCTGCTGCAGCAAAAATGGCTATTTCCAGCCCCTTATTGGAGGTATCCATAAAAGGAGCAAAATCATTATTGATTAATGTCACCGGTGGTTTAGATATGAGTTTGTTTGAAGTAAATGAAATTGTTGATATCATATCTATGGCAGTTGGGCAAGATACAAATATTGTTTTTGGAGCAATTATTAATGAGGAAATGCAGGACGAAATAAGAGTATCTGTTATTGCTACAAAGTGCGAAGAAAATATTGAAGAAAAAATTGAAGAAGAAGAAGAGAGAGAAGAAGAGAAGAAGGAAGAAATAAATAAAAAGGAATTATTTAAAGAAAATTATACAGAAGAAGATAATCTAAAGATAGAAGATAAATTTAAGATTAAAGATCAATTGATAGATGATAAAGACTTAGAAATCCCTGCTTTTCTAAGAAAAAAGATGAAAAGGAATATACCGAAAGATTCTCCAAAACCGAAAAAGACCTTATTTTAAAAATCTATCTGCAATTAAAAAATAAAATCTTAACCAATTAAGATACACAACTATTTTTTCTACAAAAGTTGCCCAAAAGTGCCAGGCACCTTTGGGCAACTTTTATAGACTCACACTTGTTTAAAATAAATTTTGGTGCAATTATTCTTATGAAAAAAGCAAAAGGCCGGCAGCTTTCTTTCATTACTTATGAAGCTTCCCAGAAAATTAAAAAAAATGATCCTCTGAAGATTATTTTTGAATCCATAGACTGGAGCTTTATTTATCCTATAATCAAAGATAAATACACCACCGGTAGAGAATTAGTTTATGACCCGGTATCTCTATTTAGAGCCCAACTTTTAATCTGGTTGGGTGAAACAAAATCAAACCGAAAATTGGCTGAAAGCTTACAATTTGACTCGCGTTTTTGCGTCCTTTGCGGTTTTGATAACTTTCTTAAAACCCCCGCTCATTCTACTTTTTCTTATTTCAGGAAAAGAATTGGGAAAGATATTTACTATAAAATCTTACACCGTCTAATAGCTCAAACAGTAGTTGCAGCCGTAATGAATAAAATAAATATAAGTGGTAACATAATCCATATAATAATATATTCTAATAATGGAAAAAAGAAAAGCTGTAATTGCAGTGGCAGCAGGTGTAAGTATAACAAAAAACAAAAATCTTCCAAAGATGAAAATAATGTAAAATTAATTACTAAAAACTTTGTAGCTCTCGGATTCAAGGCAAAGATGGTAATTAATACAAGCACCCAACTGCCAATAGAGGTTATATTAACGCCAAAAAAGTAGGATAAATACCTTTTCTAATTTTTTCAAAGCCAATCTTTTTATTAAATTTAAAACAAAAATTAATTAGATTAAATCTGATAACTTTATTCATTGTTTTTCGGTGTAATAACTTCAGCATTTCTACCTTCAAATTTATTAAGGTATTCTTTTGGTAATGGTTTATCTGTGATTATTGCATCTACGTTTTCAATACCAGTTGTCCGAAAGATAGACGCCTTATCAAATTTACTGGAATCTACCAGAAGATAATGAAGCCTGGAATTCTCGAACATCTTTACCTTAATATTTCCTTCCAGGACATTGGATTCATAAGTACCTCTAGTATCTAACATCGTGCAGGAGAAAAAGAATTTAGTAACTTTTATATTTGATAACATTTTTTCTGCGAGTGGACCAATCGTTGAGAAATAGCCGTGTCTTATGTTACCTCCAACAAGAACCAAATCTATTTTATAAATACTCATTAACTCAACTGCCATATATATATTATTAGTTATAATATGCAGGTTCTGTGAGGAGAGTGCTAATGTACGAGCAAACTCGTAGCAAGTTGTGCTGGTATCCAAAAAAATCGTATCTCCTGATTGCACAAATCTTTTGGCTAATTCTGCTATAATTCTTTTTTGTTCGAGATTAGTATTAAGTCTTTCATGAAATCTTTTATCGTAATCCCGAGCTATTTTAATGGTGTTGTACTCTTTTATTATAGATCTTTGGTCTGCTAATTTTTTAAGATCCCTCCTGATAGTAACCAGGGGAACATTCATTTTTTCAGCAAGTTCTACCGGAGAGATAAAATTACTATTTTGAATTAAATATAAAATTTTTTCAAGTCTTTCTGCTTTACTCATATATCGTTCCACCTATTTAGTGAGTTTTAATAAATTTTATTTACAATATTGTATCGGCTTTATTTATTTAATATTATATTATATGATGAAAATAAAGTCAATATATGAAAATATCTTGATAATATATCTTGACAAAAAGATAAAAAATAGATAAAATATTATAAAGTAGTTTTCATTTTATCTAAAAAGGAGGTAAATAAAATGAAAAAGCAAAAATTTATACTGACGATAGTTTTAATCGCAATTTTTATCTCATCTGTGGTTTCTTTTGCAGGGGCAAAAGAAAATGTCCGAATTGCTATGTTGGTTAAAAATTTGGGGAATGCCTTTTTTGAAGCTTGTAGAGATGGAGGTTTAGAAGCAGCTGAAGAACTCGGTGGTATCGAACTTATTTATCAAGGACCCACCACACCAACTGCCGAGGGTCAGATAGAAATTATTGACTCGCTTATTGCCCAGAAAGTAGATGCTATAGTTATTTCTGCAAATGATGTAGATGCTCTGGTCCCTATTTGTAAAAGAGCAATGAATAGCGGGATTACAGTAATTTCCTTTGACTCAGGAATTGCACAAGAAGGACGAATACTTCACTTGGCTCCGTCCAGTAGTGAGTTTATTGGCAGAAGTCAGGTAAAAATGGTAGCTAATCTAATTGACCATAAGGGCGAGATTGCTATTTTAAGTGCTTCTTCTCAGGCTACCAACCAAAACACCTGGATTGAATGGATGAAAGAAGAACTGAAAGAACCTGCTTATAAAGATATGAGTTTGGTTGCAGTGGTATATGGTGATGACCTTTCCGACAAGAGTTACCGGGAAGCAATGGGGCTATTTAAGTCTTACCCTGATTTAAGAGGGATTATTTCACCCACAACCGTTGGTATTGCGGCAACTGGAAAGGCATTAGAAGATGCTGGAAAATCAGGAAAGGTTGAACTCACCGGTCTTGGCTTGCCATCTGAAATGAAACAATATATCAAAAATGGTACCTGCCGACAAATGTCTCTTTGGAACCCCATTGATTTAGGTTATTCATCAACTTATATTGCTTATAAATTATTGCAAGGTGAATTTCAGGGTAAAGAGGGTGAAGTAATGAAGGTCGGTAGAATGGGAGAAATTAAAATAGGTTCAGGTAACGAAGCAGTAATGGGCGAACCATATATATTTGAAAAAGATAATATAGATAAATTTGCCGAGATTTATTAATGGTTTACTATTTGAATTAAAAAAATCTGTTTGGTAAAGCGGGGTTAATTATATCCCGCTTTACTTATAAATACCCCAAAACAAAAGAGGAATTTTGGTTTAATGGATAATTGCATTATTAAAATGAAGGGGATTAAAAAATATTTTTATGGCGTTAAAGCACTTGATGGAGTAGGTTTTAAAGTAAGAACTGGCGAAGTACATGCTCTTATAGGTGAAAATGGGGCTGGGAAATCTACTCTGGTAAAGATTTTAACCGGCGTATATCAACCTACCGCTGGTACTATTATTCTTAATGATAAACCTGTTCAATTCCCATCTCCCCAAATCTCACAAAAAGCTGGAATATCCGCAATACACCAGGAAGCTACAATGTTCCCCGATCTCTCCGTTATGGAAAATATTTTCATGGGTCACCATATTAGAAATAAATCAAATAGTCTGCTTTCATGGAGAGAAATGAAGGATAAAACCCAGTCACTTCTTGACAAGCTTGAATTGGATATTCGTCCTGATACCAAAGTGAGAAATCTAAGTGTAGCTCAAAGGCATATGATAGAGATTGCCAAAGCACTCTCACTGGATGCAAAAGTAGTAATTATGGATGAACCAACCTCTGCCCTTACCCTTAAAGAAGTTGAGTATTTATATAAAATTATTAGAAAATTGAAATCAGAAGGAAAAGCCATCATCTTTATTTCTCATAAATTTGAAGAAATCTTTGAAATTGCAGATTATTTTACCGTATTAAGAGACGGGAAATATATCGGAGAAGGGACGATTGCCGGTATTACCGTAGATAAAATTGTGCAAATGGTGATTGGACGCAGTCTTGAACAGATGTATCCAAAATTGGAGGCAGAGCAAGGGGACATTATCCTAAAGGTTGAAAATCTTACCAAGATAGGCGTATTTAAAAACATATCTTTTGACTTGCACAAAGGGGAAATACTGGGATTTTTTGGATTGGTGGGAGCAGGAAGGTCAGAAGTAATGCAGACAATTTTTGGAATTGATTCGAAGACCTCGGGTGAAGTTTTTATAGATGGTGAAAAGGTTTATATTACCAATCCTTCTGATGCAATGAATTTCGGCCTTGCTTATCTCCCCGAAGACCGACAGATACAAGGTGCTATTTTAGCTATGAATATTAGGGAGAATATTACCCTACCGATAATAGATAGAACAAGTAGACATACTTTCTTGGATTATAATAGAGAATTTGAAATTACTGATGAATATGGGAAATATATAGAGATAAAAGCTTCAGGTTGGGAACAGTTGGTAGAAGATCTCTCAGGGGGCAATCAACAGAAGGTAGTTTTAGCTAAATGGATTGCCACCAAACCACGAATATTAATTATGGATGAACCAACCAAAGGAATTGATGTGGCAACCAAAGCTACTGTACATAATTTTATTTCTGAACTCGCAAAAAAAGGCATAGCAATAATCCTTATTTCCTCTGAACTTCCTGAGATTCTCGGTATGTCTAATAATGTTATAGTAATGCATGAAGGGATTATAACTGCTAAATTTACTCGCGAAGAAGCCAATTCTAAAAAGATAATTAGAGCTGCAATTGGCAGCATTTCGAAGTGAGGAAATTTTAAAATGAAGGATTTATTTAGGAAAAGAGAATTTAATCTTTTTCTTTTTATTTTATTTATAATATTTGGGGTTAGTTGGAGAACCCCCAGTTTTTTATATATTAATAACTTTATTGATATCCTGAATGATACTGCTATTCTGTCTATGGTTGCTATTGGGCAACTTATGATTATTGTTACGGGGGGCATAGATTTATCTGTCGGTTCCAGCCTCGCTTTAAGTGGTATGAGTGTGGCACTTTTAAATCAATATCACCCTGGAATTCCTATCTTTATGATTATTTTAATTTCAATAGCCATTGGACTCCTGCTTGGTTCGATAAATGGCTTGTTGGTTTCCCGGGCTAAAATTCCACCTATCATAACTACTCTTGGAACTATGAGCATATATAGAGGTTTGGTATTCGTACTTTGTGGAGGAACCTGGGTTAGTGCCCATGAGATGACCGAGGCTTTTCGGGTGTTCCCCAGAAAAAGTTTCTTGGGTATCTCCAGTCTTATATATATATCAATACTAATAATAATATTATTTTTAATTTTTTTAAATTTAACCAGAACCGGAAGAGAGATTTACGGTGTAGGCGGTAATAAGATAGCCTCTCAATATGTGGGTATTAATCTTAAGAAGATTAATTATCTTGTTTTTACCTTATGTGGAGGAATTACTGGTCTTGCCGGATTTCTCTGGGTTGCCCGTTATGCCGCTGCGCAGAGCGAAACTGCTATCGGTTTCGAACTTCAGAGCATCGCCGCCTGTGTAATTGGAGGGGTAAGTATTACTGGTGGTTCCGGGACGATTATCGGTGTTGTACTGGGAGCCTTTTTCATGGGAATTGTTTACAATGCTCTGACTATGATTAATGTCTCGCCCTTCTGGCAGATGGCGATTCAGGGCTTTATTATACTTTTTGCAATTATAATAAATACTGTTATGGATAAACGCAATCAGCAGCTGATGCTAAGAAAGAGAAGTTTTAATGAATAAAGAAAATGATATTCTTGATATTAAAAAAATTAAAAAAGTTTCCTTGCTAAACATTATATGGCAGTGGGAAATCATTCTCTTTTTTATTTTTATTATGGTTGTAATAATAAATTCTAATTTATCTCCCTATTTTTTAGACTATACCAATCTTATGAACACAACCTTTAATTTTATAGAAAAAGCCATAATCGCTCTTCCTATGATATTTGTAATCACATGTGGTGATATTGACATTTCTGTTGCCTCAATTATAGCTTTATCTTCGGTTTTTATGGGCATGGCCTCCCAGGCCGGAGTTAATACTTTTGGGTTGGTTGTGGTAGGACTTTTTTCAGGGATGACTGCGGGTTTTTTAAATGGTTTTATCATAACAAAATTTGGAATTCCTGCGATTGCTGTTACTCTGGGAAGTATGTCTTTGTTTAGAGGGATAGCTTATGTAATCCTGGGAGATAAGGCATTTACCAAGTACCCATCATCTTTTGCTTTTTTTGGACAGGAATACATTGGGAATACTATGATCCCTTTTGAATTGATCCTTTTTTTTATACTTGCTATAATTTTTGGCATAATTTTGCATAAAACTACTATGGGACGGAGGGTATTTGCAATTGGAAATAATTCTACTGCTGCTCGTTTTTCAGGGATACCCGTAAACAAAATACGTCTTATTATTTTTACAGTTACCGGTCTTTGTTCAGGATTAGCTTCAATCTTGCTTACTTCGCGGATTGGGAGTACCCGTCCGAATATTGCTTATGGATGGGAGCTTGAGATTATAACTACAGTTGTGCTGGGCGGGGTAGCAATTACCGGGGGTAAAGGGAATATTTTTGGTGTAGTTATTTCTATTTTTATAATTGGATTTCTTAAGTTCGGAATGGGCTTAATCAATGTTCCCGGTAAAGTTATGAATATTATTATAGGATTATTATTAATTCTAGCAATTATGCTTCCTGAATTACTTAAAAGGTTAAAACCTAAAAATAGTTTTGAAAATATTAAAAAATAGTTTTAGGAGCAGGTTAATGAAAAGAGTGGCATTTAAAATGAAAATAAAAGCGGGACATGAGGAAGAATATAAAAAAAGACATAATGAAATCTGGCCTGAACTTAAAGAAAAATTATCCAGAGCGGGAATTTATGATTATTCCATATTTCTTGACAAAGAAACACTTACTCTTTTTGCGGTGCAAAAATTAAAAAATAATAATACAGTTGAAGAGCTTCCTTCAAAAGAGATAATGAAAAAATGGTGGGATTATATGAAAGATATTATGGAAACTAATCCGGATAATTCCCCGGTTACTGTCTCTATGGAAGAAGCTTTTCATATGGATTAAAGATGTTCTTATCAAATAAATATACAAAAAGAAAATAATTAAAATAATCTCATTTATTTAGAAAAGTGATAATAAAAAGATTGTAATACATTGGAAAAAATTTTATGATTAGAGGAACATTTTTTCTAAAATAATAAAAAAGCCAGTAAAAAAAGTTAATAAATATGAGAGGGGAATGAAAAATGAAGGAATGGCAGGATATTAAAGTCGAGATTTTAGATAAACTGGTAAAACTTTCTAATAACCTTGGAAGAGAAGATTATCATCTGGCAATTATTGGAGAAGGCAATACTTCAGCTAAAATTGAGGTAAAAAATATTGCTGGTAGTTTTTATATAAAAGCAAGCGGGACCCAGCTTGCAACTGTAACCGAGAATGATTTTGTTCAGGTATATTTTGAACCGATTATGCAGCTTATAAATATGGAGAATCCTAATGCTGAAGAAATTAATTGCATCTTTGAAAAAGCTAAGGTGGATAAAAAATATCAAGCTACCCCCTCTGTGGAAACCTTATTACATGCTATTTGTCTTAATCTGGAGGGAGTGAATTTTATTGGCCATACCCATCCCACCGCAATAAATAGATTGACCTGTTCAAAGAGGTTCCCGAAAAATCTGAAAGGGAGAATTTATCCTGATGAAATTATTCTGCTAGGAAAAGAATCGGTCTTTATTCCTTATACGGATCCGGGGGTTAAACTTGCTCAAAGAGCAAAAAAAGAAATTGAAATATTTTTAGATAAACACGGAGAGAGACCCAAATCTATTTATATTCAGAATCATGGATTTGTTGCTTTAGGTTCTACCCCGACTGAAGTAGAGAATATTACTTTAATGGCAGATAAGGCAGCGGAAATTCGTTTTGGAGCATTACTTGCAGGAGGGATAAATACTTTTTCTGAAGATATAGTAAACTATATAGCTGAAAGAACAGATGAAAAATACAGACAAAATCTATTTAAAGAACAGAAATAAAAGGAGCAGCGTGATGCAAAAATTTATAGCTATTGATATTGGTGCAGAAACCGGGAGAGTGATTGTTGGTAATGTATCAAGGATGGAGATAATATATCGCTTCTCCAATAATTTAGTAAGGGTTAAAGATAGTATTTTTTGGGATATTCTGGGAATATTCAATGAGATAAAGAAAGGTTTAAAAAAGGCTTTTAAAAAATATCCCAATCAGATAGTGAGTATTGGCATTGATACCTGGGGAGTTGATTATGTTCTTTTGGATGATGATGGAGACCTTTTAGGGAATCCCTATCACTACCGCGACAAGAGAACAGACAATATAATGGAGGTAGTTTTTAATATAATACCCAAAAAGGAAATATTTACCGAGACCGGCATTCAATTTATGCAGCTTAATACTATCTATCAACTATACTCATTTGCCAAGAAAAAATCACAAATCTTAGAAAATACAAGATATTTTCTGACCATTCCCGATCTTTTAAACTACTGGTTAACCGGAATTATAAAAAATGAATATTCAATCGCTACCACTACTCAGCTCTATAATCCCATAAAAAAGGACTGGTCAATAAAGATACTGAATAAACTTGGAATTAAAAAGGAGATATTTGGAGAAATAATTATGCCCGGAACAGAAATCGGGAAACTTCTACCGATTATTGCGCGTGAGATTGGTGCTGATTCAGAAGTAGCAGTTGTTGCTCCTGCCTGCCATGATACCGGATCTGCGGTTGCGGCTGTTCCGATTGAAGATAACACTAATTATGCTTATATCAGTTCAGGCACCTGGTCTTTGATAGGGATAGAGACTGTAAAGCCAATTATTAATGAGAAAAGTTTTAAATATAATTTTACTAATGAGGGTTCTGCTGATGGTGGTTTTAGATTTCTTAAAAATGTTACTGGCTTCTGGATTATTCAGGAGTGTAAAAAATTCTGGGATGAGAAGGTGAAGTCATATTCTTATGATGAGCTGACTGAAATGGCCTTAAAATATGGGCCGGCTAATTTTAGGATCGACCCGGATGACCTAAGGTTCTTGAAGCCCGATTTAGTTGATGATAATATGCCAGATAGAATCAAAGGTTATTGCCAGGAAACAGGGCAAAAGGTTCCTGAAATACCTGCAGAAATTGTAAGAGGAGTTATCGAAAGTTTGGCAGATAAATATACAAAGACCATTAAGATGATAGAAGAGATTACTAATAGAACCATTAACGAAATACATATTATAGGAGGAGGATGTCGAAACAGTCTCCTGTGTCAACTTGTTGCCAATGCCACTGGTCTGTCAGTATATGCAGGACCAGTTGAAGCAACTGCCATTGGAAACCTAATGGTTCAAGCAAAATCTATAGGGCAAATTAAATCAATTACTGAGGGTAGGAAGATAATCAGAGAATCTTATAAAATTAAAAAATATTATCCTAAAGTGTAAATATTATTTTTGTTATATTTAGCAAAAGTCTATTTATTTATCAAAACCTTAAGGGGTAAAAAGGCTGATAGCAACTAGTTTAAATGTATAGATTATTATTGTATGAGGGAGTAAAAAATGAAAGTAACAGGTTTAATTTTAGGCGTTAGTGGTACATTGACAAAAGAAAAAATAAAAAGAAACAGTTTAGATCAAAGTGAAAATTATATTTTTAAAACCCCTATATTATCTTCGCAAATGAAAAATAAGATTAAAAGTATATTTACAAATTCATTACCACCTGAGGTAGAACATTCATTTATTCAAATAAAAAATGAATCTCAGATTCTTGATATCCAAGAATCTGATGTATATGTAGTATTTCCCTTTGAACCTATGATAGATAGATATCTTCATGCCCTTTATGCTCATAATAAACCAATAATAATTATGCCTTTACCGTATTCTGAAATATTCTCTTATGGAAATGTTTTTTATCCATATTTTATGAGAGATAGCCGGGAAATTGATGATATGCTAAACATAGACCACAAAGTTTTTCTTTGTAAAGATAAAAAAGATTTATCAGAAACCTTAACTGCATTAAATGTGAAATATAAAATCAATAATAGTAGAGTTCTTTGTATTGGTGAACCAATGTATGAACCTTTTCATTCTTGTGATTGGGGTTATGCGGTAATAAGAAAGATTCAAGAGAAATTTGGTTTGAGTTGGATACAAATGAGTCCACAAAGCTTAATAGAGTATTGGAAATCATGGAAAGGTAAAATAGATATTAAAGACATAACTGAATCTATTGGAAAAAATTATCTACCGAAGGATAGAAAAATAGAAGATGTTAAAAAAATGTATCTAATTCTTAAATCACTTATAGAGGAAAAGAAAGTCAATGCTTTTACCATTAATTGTCTTGCTTCAATTATTCATACTAACCTAAAAGTAACTCCTTGTTATGCTTTAAGTAGATTAAATGATGAAGGAATTGTCTCTGCATGCGAAGCAGATACTACAACTTTACTTAATATGCTTATTGCTGTATATAGTTCCCAAGCGCCGGGATTTATGATTAATCCCTATCTTTTCCCTGAGGATAATTGTCTTTTTGTATCTCACTGTACTTCTCCAAGATTACATTCTTATAAAGAAAAAAAGAAAGATGATTATAATATATATTCTTATTTTGAATATCCTAATTTATCTTTTGGTTTGCAGGTTTTTAAAAAACCCGGAGTAGTGACTATTACAGGATTATCCCATAATGCACTAGATAAGATGTTAATTATTAAAGGGAAAATCGTTCGAAATACAAATTTTGCGACTTGCCGAACACAGATAGAGTTGGAAGTAGAAGGCGATATTAAAGAAATAGCAGAGAATTATCAAGGAAGACACTGGATATTAGTTTATGGAGACCATACAAATATTATAGAAAGAACAAATAAAATGTTTGATCTGAAAAGTGTAGTACTACAATAGGGAATAATTGTTTTGTTTTAGTGTATATGAAAAATTATTATTTATAGACTATTTTAAGGAGGTTGCAAATGCCTAAAATATCTATTGGTGATACTAAATTATATTATGAAATTCATGGAAAAGGTGAGCCAATAATTCTTATTGCAGGGTTAGGATCTAGATATAATCTTTGGAACTGGCAGATTGGAGATTATTCTAAGTATTTTCAATGCGTTGTGTTTGATAATCGTGGAGTAGGAGAATCCTCTCTTGGCCATATCCAAGAGAAAGATTACACCATTGATCTTCTAGCATCTGATGTTTCAAAACTTATGGAAAATTTAAATATTAAAAAAGCCCATATTGTTGGTACTTCTATGGGAGGCACTATCGCTCAGAGTTTTGCCCTTAATTACCCGGATAAAGTGATTACCCTTTCTCTCCATGCAACATGGCCAAAAACAAGTAGTCGTTTAAGGCTTTTCTTTGATACTCAAGTGATGTTGATAGGGAAACTTGACCCGGAGACTTTTGGAATGAGTATGGCCCCATATATTTGGTCAGAAGACACTCTTGACCATAGATTTTATGTTATTGAGGAGTTTAGGAAAGCTAATCGGAATAATAAAAATGTTGTATCAAGCAAAATATATAAATTTCAGGTTCGGGCTTGTAATAATTTCGATATTCTCTCTAAGCTTTCCAATATAACATGCCCTAGCTTAATTACTGTTGGGTCAGATGATATTCTTATTCTACCAAAATATTCAGAGCAGATATATGGAGAAATAAAAAATTCGAAATTGCATATACTTAATGGCTGTGGGCATGCACTAATCATTGAAAAAGCTAAAGAATTTAATAATCTAACTATCGATTTTTTAAAAAATAAAGGAAAGGTGTAAAAATGATATTTTCTCTTATTATCGATGGGTTAGCTGTCGGTTCTATTTATTCCCTTGTTGCGGTAGGTTTAGTCATGCTCTTTAAATCTACGGGTGCGTTAAACTTTGCTCATGGCGATTTTATGATGTTTTACGCTTTTGTGGCTTATACTTTTTTAATCCAGTTCAATGTTTCTTTTTTTATAACTATAGTTGGAACTTTACTTTTTGCCTGTGTGCTTGGAATTGTAGTTGAGAGAACAATTATAAGAAAATTAATAAATATCGGGGGACCTACAATTATTATGGTAACCCTCGGGTTAGGTTATATTTTACGAGGTATTGCTGGTATTATTTGGACAAATGATGTTTTTTCCTTTCCAAAATTATTTTCAAGAGACCTCCTCTATATTGGTAATATTCCAGTACCTTCTCAAAATATAATGATCATTGTTTCAACAATAATTATTATTTCGATACTTTATTTGTTTTTAAATTATACAAAAATTGGAACAGGACTCCGTGCACTAACTCAAAATAAAACAGCAGCTACTCTAATGGGGGTTAGGTTAAGGAGGATGTATTCTCTTTCCTGGGCTATAGCTGGAATGTTAGCAGCATTTGCAGGAATACTTCTTGCTCCTACACTTTTTTTAAGTACAGGGATGGGCTCTATTACATTTACAGCAATTATTGCCACAATCATTGGCGGATTTGGGAATATATTTGGTGCTGTGATAGGGGGGTATTTACTCGGTGTTCTTCAATCAGTAATTCCCTTCTACATTCCTACGGAATTGCAAGGAATAATTCCTTTTGTATTATTAATAGTGGTTCTATTTTTAAAGCCTACAGGAATCTTGGGTAAAAAAACAATAAAGAAGGTATAAAATAAAGAATATGTTAAAAAAAGTAAATATAAAATTTTTACCCATTATTATACTAATACTTTACCTAATTACACCACTTCTATTAGGAGAGTATTATATCTATGTTTTTACTATTATGTCTATAATGATAATTGTTGTTCAGGGATTAAATGTAATGATTGGGTTTTGCGGATTGTTTTCCTTTGCACAAGCTGGATTCATGGCTTTTGGAGCATACTTTGGTTCTATATTAGTAACTAAGCTTCCCTGGGTGCCATTTCCCTTAGTTATATTGATAGTGGGGATTGCTTCAGCTTCCCTTGGAGTTCTGGTTGGTTTTCCTTGTTTGAGATTAAGTGGATTTTATCTCGCAATGGCAACCTTTGGTTTTTCTGCAGTAATATTCGAGCTTATTGAATATTTTAGTCCCCTTACCGGAGGTAGTGAGGGTATGTATGTCCCAAGTGCTGCTATAGGAAATTTAGAAATTCATTCGATCATGGGAATATTTTACCTTGCGGCAGTGATAATGGTTATCACACAGATTGCAGTTCAGCATATTGCAAAAACAAAGACAGGTAGAGCATGGAATGCAATCCGTGATGATGAAATTGCTGCATCTTCTATGGGCATTGATATCCAAAATTATAAATTAAGAGCATTTGCCTTTGGCACCTTTTATGCTGGTATTGGAGGAGTTCTCTATGCGTATCTTTTAAAATTCTTAAATGTAAACTTTTTCTCTGGTGAAATGGGCCTTTCTTTTTTCTTAATATTAGTGGTTGGTGGCATAGGAACTATATATGGTCCTGTTCTGGGGAGTATTTTTATTACTTTACTTCCTCAGATTCTTGGAGGTGCATTCAGTCAACATATGAGTCTTGTTTACGGAGTTATTCTGGTTAGCTTTATATTATTAGCTCCTCAAGGATTTTACGGAGTATGGTCACAATTAATTTTAAGGACAAAATCAAATAATAATCTATTAGGACACCTTTTTAATTTATTTATTCTAAATAAAGAAGGAAGAGAGAAGTATGAATGAAATAAATATAAAGGACCAAAAATTGCTTATTCTAAAGAATTTGTCTTTAAGTTTTGGAGGGATAAAAGCTGTTTCTAATCTCAGTCTTGAAGTTAATTCTCATGAAATATTTTCGATAATTGGGCCGAATGGAGCGGGAAAAACAACAGTATTTAATATAATAAGTGGTTTTTACCAGCCTGATGCTGGAGAAGTCTTATTTGATAATGTAAACCTTACAAAATGTAGGCCTCATGAAATAGCTAAATTGGGAATTGGAAGAACTTTTCAAAATTTAGAACTATTTTCAAAGTTAACAGTTCTGGAAAATATACTTGTTGCTAAACATCTTTTCGTAAGGACAAATTTTATAGGCGAATTACTAAAATCAGAAAAAGTAATAAAAGAAGAGGATAAAATCCGTAAGGAATCCCTGGCGATTCTCCAGTATTTAAACCTTGAAGAAAGTAAAGATATTGTCATATCAAATTTTCCATTTCCAATTCAAAAACGCATAGAATTAGCTCGCGCTTTAGCATTAGAACCAAAATTGCTTATTTTGGATGAACCAGCGGGAGGATTAAATATTATTGAAACTAAAGAGCTTTCAATTATGATAAAAAAAATACAAAGGGACTTTCATATTACTATTCTTCTGGTTGAGCATGATATGTCAATGGTAATGAATGTTTCAGATCGAATTTGTGTTCTCGATTACGGAGAAAAAATCGCGGAAGGGACACCAAAAGAGATTCAAAATAACATAAAAGTAATTGAAGTTTATTTAGGGAAAGAGGAAATTGATGTTAGAGCTTAAAAATATATCTTATTCCTATGGAAAAGTGCAAGCATTAAAGGATATATCCATATCTGTCCAAAAAGGTTCTCTTGTTGCAATATTGGGAGCAAATGGTGCAGGTAAATCTACTTGTCTTAAAGCAATTTCAAGATTAATTAAAATTAAAAAAGGCCAGATTCGGTTTCAAGATACTGAAATTTCGAATCTTATGCCAGAAGAAGTTGTCCGGTTAGGAATAATACAAGTTCCAGAAGGAAGAATGATTTTCCCTGAACTGACGGTTCTTGAGAATCTAAAAATGGGAGCATATCTAAGAAAAGATTATAAAAAAATTATGCAGGATTTTGATAAAATATATAATCATTTTCCAATTCTTAAAAGGCGTAAGAATCAGATTGCATCACTCTTGAGTGGTGGAGAACAACAGATGCTTGCAATAGCAAGAGGGTTAATGGCTGATCCAAAAATTCTCTTATTGGATGAGCCTTCCCTTGGCTTAGCTCCTGTGTTAGCAGAAGAAATATTTGCTTTTTTATTAAAACTGAAAAAATCCGGAACAAGTATTTTGCTTGTAGAGCAAAATGCCTTTATGGCTCTTAAAATTGCAGATTATGCTTATGTTTTGGAAACTGGAATTATTTCACTTTTTGGAAAAGGAAAAGATTTACTGAAAAATAAATTAGTACAGGAGGCCTATTTGGGGGTAAAACAATAAAAAGAAAGGAGGAAAAAATATTAGGAAAAAATAAATTGTAGTGACAAAGTATAGTTTTAAAATTATTAAAAGGAGGAAGATAATGAAAAAATTTTTTGTGTTTTTAGTATTTTTATTGGTGTTTATTTCAACTTTTGTATTTGCAAGTAGCCAGACTGAGGCAGAAGGAGTACCAGGAGTTACAGATACAGAAATTCTTATTGGCTTTACTATGCCGATGTCAGGACCTATTGGTTTTATAGGCAGTGGTACAGCAGATGCAGTAAATGCTTGCTTTCAGAAATACAATGATATAGGCGGTATTTACGGAAGAAAATTGAAATTAATTACTTATGATTCTGGTATGGATGCAGCACAAGCATTGGCAAATTATAGAAAGTTAGTGCTGGAAGATGAAGTGTTTGCTGTTCTTTTCGGATTTAGTTTTTTTATCAGACCGGCTTATCCCTTCATAGCAGAAAAAGGAGTTCCCTGGCTTTACCCCATGGCTCCACCAAATGATGCAATGTTCCCAGCTCAAAAATATTTATTCAGTTTATTTCCAACTACAGCGACTCAATTAAAAACTACTGCAAAATGGCTTATCGATCAGAATAAATACCCCCGAGTAGCAGCAATTTATGGTGATAGTGCAAGCGGAAAGACTGGTCTGGAAGGTTTAAAAAAGGATTTGGCGGGTACAAATATCAAAATTGTTGCTGCAGAGGCAATCAAACAAGATGCAGCTACTGCAGCCGTTCAAGTGGCGAAGATAAGGAAAGAGAATCCTGATATTGTTCTCTTATTTGGATATACTATGCAACCTGCTGCTATAAGTATAAAGGAAATTAAAAAAGTAGGTTGGGATGTTCAGATAATGGTAAATATGCCTATAACAAATGAAGTCTTATTAGAACTACTTACTGAAGAAGAAGCTGATGGCTTATTAGGTGCATATTGGGGAGCGATACAATATTTAGAAGATAGACCTGAGGATTCTACACCTGAGATGCAAGCTGCTGCCAAAACTATCCTAAAATATTATCCCAAATCTACAAATGTAGGTGGACTTGTTGAACATTACTTAAGTGTAGAGCTTTTTATCGAAGCATTAAAGCGTGTGGGGGAAGATCTTACCCGAGAAAAATTAATTGAGGCTATGGAAAGCTTTAAGGATTATCCTACCGGAAAAGGAAGTTACGCAACTTTTTCACCGACTAGACGAGAAGGTATCTCTGGTGGAATTATTACCCAAGTAAAAGATAATTGGTGGGTACAAGCAAGTGATTGGATTAATGTAGATTTAGATGAGTAATTCCCTTAATAAATATACGAGAAGAAAGATTTTAATCTTTCTTCTCGTATATTGAACTTCTCTTCCGGCTTAAGAAGATGAACTATAGAGGGTGGTACTCAGTGGATCAGTATCCTTACTGCGAGGATGGCAGGGAAGCGTTAAATCAGAGTATTCAATGGCTGGCAGCTCTCAATAAAAAGATCGATGATTATGGAATGGAAACAATTGAAGCTTTCATTAAATGCGGAGAAGCTACGGAGATTAGCGAAGAAGTTCGTAAACTGCTTTTATAATAATGATTTTATTCAAATGCTAAGCAGAAATAATTCAAAAAGAGAAGGAAATGGTTATATTTGGAAAAAATTATGAAATTTAACAGAAGAGCAGAATGGATATGGATTAATAAAAAATTACCTATGAAAAATACATTACTAAGTCAAGTTTTACCTGATCTTGAACCGGCAAAGAATCTTTTTGTTTATTTTAGGAAAGTATTTTTTATTAATAAAAATATTAAATTATCATCAGTATATATTTCTGCGGATGGTAGATATCAACTATTTGTAAATGGTAAGTTTGTAGGGAGAGGTCCTGCCAGATGTCATCCTCTGGAACAATATTTTGATTCTTATGATATTAGTTCTTATTTAAAAAAAGGTAATAATATTATTGCTGTTCTTGTTCATTCATATGGTCAGAATACCTCATGGTATGAACTTCCAAAGCGTAATCATTTAACTACCTTTGGTTGTGGTGGTTTATTTTTTCAGGGTGATGTGGAATGTGAAGGAAATAAAACTATTGTTCTCGATTCAAATGAAAGTTGGAACTATAAAATTTCTGGGGCATGGAAAAAGGATGTTCCTTTTGGTGGTACAGGGTATGTAGAATATTTTGACGTAACTAAAGAACCTGTAAATTGGAAAACAGTTGAAGGTAATGGCCCAAATTGGAATCAAGCTCAAATTTTAAGGGTACCCTTTCCAATGGGAGGAAATGATATCATACCTTTTCCTTATATGGTTGAGCGGGATATCCCTTTACTTTATGAAGAAATGTATTATCCCCAAAGTATTATTCGATATGGGGAAGTAGAAAATATAGAATCATTAACAGTGTGTGAACAAATGAGAAAGGAAAAGATCAGCAATATAGACTCTTGTAAAATAACAGGTTGTGAAAATTTATTGAAACAAAAGGGTTCAATTCAAATTATCACCACAAATAAGAATTCTGCTGTATTGATATTTGATTTTGAGAAAATAGTTGTTGGAAGGATAAGGTTTGAGGTAAAAGCTCCTCTTGGTTCGATTATTGACATTGCTTACAGTGAAAAATTAACCAAGAATGGAGAAGTTTTTTTGCCTCCTGATGTTCCTGGAGTATCAATTACTCCTGCTCATAGAATTTACTTAAAAGAAGGAATTCAAAATTTTGAACAATTTGAAATGGCAGGATTTCGCTATTTACAATTTACTTTTCGGAAGTGTGTTAAGCCGTTAATGATTAAGTCAATCGGGCTTAATTTTACTTGTTATCCTGTGGAAAGAAAAGGTTATTTTAAATGTTCTGATGATGCATTAAATAAAATTTGGAATGCGGGTGAATATACTGCGCGAGTTTGTAGACAGGACGGATTTATTGATTGCCCCTCACGAGAGCAGCGACAGTGGATTGGAGATGTGTATGTTCAATCTCTGGTAAGTTATGTTGTGGAAAGAGATATTAGGCTGGTAAGGAAATTTTTGCGGCAAGTTGCCCAAACACAACGATCAGATGGGATAACTATGATGGCTACTACCTGTGATCTTGAAGCTGATGGAAGCGTATTTATTCCCGATTTTTCTCTATTGTGGATTTTAATAATAGAAAAATATGTTCTTTATACCGGAGATTTAGATATTATTAAAGAATTATTACCGAGTATGATAAAAACTATTAGATGGTTTCAAAATTATTTAAACAGTAATAATCTTTTAAGCAATCTACCTAATTGGACTTTTATTGATTGGTCAGCAGAACTTGATAGGAAAGGCGTAGTAACAGTTTTAAATACTTTCTTTGTGAGGGCTCTTAGAGCGGTTTCCTCTTTAGAAAAAAAGATTGGAGGAAATTTAATTTCTGAGGAATTTAAAAAATTATCTTTAAATATAAAAGAAGCAATAAATAATATTTTATGGGATGAAGAAAAAGGTGTGTACGTAGACGCCTTTAATAATGGAGTAAAGAGCAATAAAATAAGCCAACAGGCTAATTCTTTAGTTATTTATTTTGAAGTGGCACCAAAAGAAAGATGGGAAAGAATTTTTAAGACAATACTTGATAATAAAAGAGTTAAATTAACCAGAACCTGGCGATGGGATAAGGAACGTTCTTTTGATCCTAATAATAATGTTATCATGGCTCAACCTTTTTTTTCTCATTTTCTTCACGGGGCATTATTTAAGGAGGGGGAAATTGAATATATAGTAAGGAATATCAAAAAACTATGGGGATTAATGGTAGAAGAGGGATCTACTTTTTGGGAGTCATGGCAGTTAACTGATATAACAAGTACATGTCACGGATTTTCAGCAACTCCCACTTATGATTTATCAACATATATTCTTGGTATTTTACCTTTAGAAGATGGATTTAAGAAATTTAGAATTTCGCCTTCTGTTAGTGATTTAAAATGGGCAAAAGGGGAAATGCCTACTCCTTATGGTGTGATAGCTGTTGAGTGGGAGAAAAATGATAAACAGATTGTAATTAAATTTACTGTTCCTCCAACCCTTCAGGCAGAAGTAATTCTTCCAGATGGGTTTAGATCAAGCCAAAATCTATTATTTTCTCAGGGTGAACATAAAATTATTGGATTTAAAAAATAGGTCCTTGGAGTTATTAATATTATGATTGTATCTCAAAAGGTAAACAAAACAGTAATATAGGAGCACGATGTGTCATGCCCACAAAAGATATTATGAAAATAAAATTATAAAGGGATAAAAAATAATAATAAAGAAGGTAAATTATGAAAATTGAAGAAAGACTGAACAAATTAAAAATAAAACTCCCTCCAGCTCCTAAGCCCGTGGGTTCGTATGTAACTTCAGTTAAAATAGGTGACATGATTTATCTTTCGGGTACGGGAAGTGTTGACTTTGCTGAATTTAAATGTGTTGGTAAAGTGGGGCGAGAATTAACATTAGAACAAGGTTATGCTGTAGCAAGGGGAACAATTTTAAATCACCTTAGCACATTAAAAGCAGCAATAGGAGATCTTGATAGAGTAGAACAAATTGCTAAAGTAGTTGGCTATATACAGTGTACAAATGATTTTTATCGACAACCCGAAGTCATGAATGGTGCATCTGATTTACTTGTAGAAATATTTAAGGAAAAAGGACTACACGCAAGAACAGCAATTGGCGTTAACAGTTTACCTTTTAATATACCGGTAGAGATCGAAATGATTGTGAAAGTTAAAAGTAAATAAATATTTATTCTAAAAGGATTATAAAATATAAATGGAATAAAATTAAAAAGAATTTAATAATATCGCAACAGATAAAATTTAGGGGAAAATCATGAATTTTACAATCGAAGAAATAAAGCAGTTTCAAAAAGATATATTCATTTTTGATGTTCATGGACACAAAGATGGACTTTTGCCTAAGATACCCAGAATTCTAAGTTGGAAACAAATTCCCAAAGATATTAAACTTTCTGATCTCTCTGGAACAGGAGTTAACGGTTTTGTTATTTGTGCTCTTGGCGATTCCAATACATTTAAAATTCGAGAAGTCGACAACTACAAAACTGTTCTATTACAAATTGAAGAAATAAAGAAAAAGATTTCAGGAGTGGACGGAATAATTGCAACTACTGCTCAACAGATATCGAAAGCAATTTTAGAAAAGAAATCAGTGTTTGTTTTAGGGATAGAAGGGGGCGATTTTCTTGAATATAATATTGAAAGACTTACTGCTGTTTTTAATAAAGGAATAAGAGTACTATCTTTAGTACATTATTCGAAAAATAGTTTAGGTTCAATTAATTTTGGCTGGATGGGGAAAAGAATTTCTGAATCAGAACAAACTGGCCTTACCCAGTTCGGCAAAGATATAGTAAAAAAAGCAAATGAGTTGGGGATCTTATTGGATCTTGCTCATGCTGATGAAAAAACTATATTAGATGTAGCGGGAATTTCTAATTCCCCTGTGATATGTTCTCATACTGGGCCGAGGAACCTGCAAAACTTCCCACGATATGTATCTGATAAAGCTCTTAAGGCAATTTCCTCAACCGGGGGGATGGTTGGCATGTGGGCTTTCAACAGTAAGGGAGCAGGAGTTAAAGACATTAATAATTTTATAGAATATACAAAGTATATTGTAAATTTAATTGGGATAGATCATATAGGTATAGGAACAGACATTAATGGTGTTCCTGGGAATATGAAAGGTTACGAGAATCTTTTTGATCTTTGTAAAGTAACTTATGAGTTTTTATGTGCAGGATTTACCAAAAATGATATGAAGAAAATATTAGGTATTAATTTTTTAAAATTGTTCAAAAAAATTGCAAAATAAAGTAATAAAATATTAATTTTTTTACTTATAAATTGTAAAGAAAAAGTGGAAAGTCTGACAAGGAGGACTTTAAAATGGCTATACCCGTACTTATGCCCAAACAAGGACAATCTGTTGAATCCTGTCTTATTATTAAATGGAACAAAAAAGTAGGGGACAAAGTAAAAGCTGAAGAGCCTATTTGTGAAGTAGAAACCGATAAGGCAGTCTTTGAAGTGGAAGCTCCGGAGGCTGGAACAATACTAAAAATTTTTTATAAAGAGGGAGATGATATCCCAGTCCTTAATACTATTGCCATAATCGGACAACAGGGAGAAGAGATTGACCATCTTATCCCCCAAAAAACGATCTCTGTTTCCAAAGAAGAATATGTAGAAAATCAGAAAGCTCTAACCCCGGATGAATCTCTTAAAAAAACAAAACCTTCTTTTGGAACCGGCTTAATAGCTATATCTCCGCTTGCCCGACGTTTTGCAGAAAAGAAAGGAATTAATTTTTCCCAGCTTATAGGTTCAGGTCCAGGAGGAAGGATTATTAAAAAAGATATAGAAAAAGCATTATCTGAAGGTGAACCGTTTATTCCAAGTAAAGTTAGTAAGAAATATTTTGGGCCGGTAAAGGAGATTCCGGTAGAAGGGGTACGGAAGATTATATCTGAACGAATGCTTACATCCCTACAAAGTACAGCCCAACTTACTTTAAATACCTCAGCTGATGCTTCTAGTTTATTGGCCTGTCGGAAATTGTTAAAATCCGATCCCCGAATGAAAAGACTTCGTAAAATTAATATCAATGATTTTCTAATTTATATAGTTGCTAATATTCTTCCCAAATTTAAAAACATGAATGCTCATTTTCTTAAAGACAAGATACTGGAATTTGAACAGGTACATCTGGGATTTGCTGTAGACTCACCGCGAGGGCTTATGGTACCGATAATCCATAATGCCCACCTCTTATCATTAAAGGAAATTTCCCAAGAAGCAAGACGATTAAAAACTGCCTGTCAAGAAGAAACTATCTTGCCGGATGAACTTACCGGAGGGACCTTTACGATTACCAATCTCGGCACAATAGGGATTGAAACCTTTACACCTATCTTAAGTATTCCTCAGGTGGCAATTCTGGGCATAGGCAGTGTTTCCCTTAAACCAATTATGAAAGAAGATAAAATACAATTTATTCCTCACATAGGTTTATCGCTTACTTTCGATCATCGAGCGGTAGATGGTGCTCCGGCAGCTAAATTCCTGCAGGAATTGAATAAGCTGATAGCTAATTTTAATTTGACAGACATAAAATTATCATACTAGAGAAAAGAATGTAATTTGATTATTAGAAAATAGCAAGATAATTTTTGTAGAAAGGAGAAGATTGTGACTAAATCTATTTTTATTGACCCTAAAGAAGTCAGAAAATCGCAGATCTTAAAAATAAACGACATTCCTGTAAATCAGTACAAGCCTGATATAAAAAAAGAGATAAAGAAGTATGGAGAAGAAAAAATCGTTAAGATTTACTATGATATGCTTATAATTCGAGAATTTGAATCCATGCTTAATTCTATAAAAACCCAGGGAGCCTATGAGGGTATCGAATACGATCATAAAGGTCCTGCTCATCTATCTATCGGCCAGGAATCATCTGCTGTAGGTCAATGCCTATCCCTAACTGTTGAAGATTTTATTTTCGGTTCTCATCGTAGTCATGGAGAGGTTTTAGCCAAATGTTTTTCCGCCATAGATGAATTAAAAGAGAACGAACTTCTTAAGATAATGAAATCTTATATGGATGGAGCCTGCTTAAAAGTAGTAGAAAAAGAACATAAAGGTAATATTAAATCACTTGCTCAAGATTTTGTACTATACGGAGTTCTGGCAGAGGTATTCGGACGGGCTAACGGTTTTAATCAGGGCTTGGGTGGCTCGATGCATGTTTTTTTTGCACCTTTTGGTAGTATGCCCAATAATGCTATTGTAGGAGGAGCAGCGGATATTTCAGTAGGTGCTGCTCTCTTTAAAAG
>DAOUWX010000207.1 GCA_030666935.1 Atribacterota bacterium
TAACAACGTACACCTCTCTGATTATAATCAAAAACTCTAAGATACACTTTGTATAAATTCATCTGACTAAAAACATGGTTTAGCAGAATTTTTATGGCATTTGTGCCATAACCCTTACCCCAATATTCTTTATTGCCGATTACAATTCCTAACTCTGCATTCCTATTCTTCCAATCAATTTTATGCAAACTAATCTGACCGATATAATCTCCTTCTTTGGTTTCCATAACCAAATTTTTCTCTATATCATTATGACTCATCGCCCTTTCTAAAAACTTTTCCTCTTCTACCCGGGAAACCGGATAGAGAAAGGCAGATAAATACTTGGTAACTTCCCGGTCATTTACCCATTTCATTATCTCTTCCAGGTCTTTCTTCTCCACAGCCCTTAAATTTACTAATTCTCCCTTAAGCATAATTTTTCCTCCCTAAAATGAATATTTTATGCCAGGCACTTTTTTTATTTTAAAAAAAATATAAATTATTTTTTATTATAGCAGGAATTTTAAATTATTTGTAGAAAGTATAAGAAGGAGGTTTATTTAATGGTTAATAAATTAAAGGTAGCTTGCCTTCAAGTAAGCACAAGAGAGTACGAGGATAGATATGAAAATAAAGAAAATATCTTAAGAGTGATTGACAAGGCAGCAGATTCACACCCTCAATTAATGGTCTTACCGGAATGTGTTTATCCGGCCTATTATATTTCTCCGCTTATTGTGAAAAATTCCTTAGAATTACAGAAATCGACTTTAGAACTAATTGCCGAAATTAAACAAAGAGCTAAACTGTATAAATGCTATATAGCCTTAGGAATAGTTGAAACTGACCTAACCGAAAATATTTTTTACAACTCTGCTTTACTTATCAATCCGGAGGGTCAGGAGATAAGCCGCTTCCGAAAATCTTACCTCTGGCATTTTGATTCTCACTGGTTCCGCGCCGGTGAACAATATCCGGTAGTTGAGACCGAATTTGGGAAAATAGGGATGTTTATCTGTGCTGATGGACGACTCCCTGAAATAGTCCGTTGTTTGAGTTTACAAGGAGCGGACATTTTGCTTGACCTTACCAACTGGGTCACCTCAGGATTTGAGAAAGAAACCCTTACCAACCCTCAGGTGGAATATATGGTTCCAACACGCGCCCTGGAAAACCGAGTTTGGATAATTGCCGCTAATAAAGTGGGGATGGAGGCAAAGAGTATATTATATTGTGGAAAAAGTGCCATCTTTACGCCTGATGGTGAGGTGGCTAAAATTGCCTCTTCTTCCCATGAAGAAATTCTCTTTTATGAAATTTCACTTGAGGAAGCGATAGATAAATCAATTGACCATCAAATAAATTCAATCAATGACCGCAGACCAGAACTTTATTCCGAATTGGTTCAACCTACTGATACTTTACCCATCTATTCTATTATGAAAAAAAAGACTAACCCTAAAAATCCGAATCCACTAACCGCACTAGTGCAAATAGAATTTGAAGATAATTTTAAAAAATATCTCCAAAAGATAGAATTCTTCATAAATAATTTATTGGAACAGGAAACTAACATTATTATCTTCCCCGAATGTGATTTTATATTCCCCGAAAATGGAGAGGAGATCATCCATAAAGTCAAACAAATAACTAAAGACAGGAAAATGATCTGCGCTATTACCTCAGTTGAAAAGGCGAATGAGTTTTATTATAAGACCACCTTTCTTATCGAATCAGGCAAACTCCGGGGAAAATACAGAAAGACACATTTGGAAAAAGAAGAAAGGAATCTTTTTTCTCCCGGAGATTTAGGGCTTCCGGTATTTAAAACTTCTTATGGTTACATAGGAGTAATGATAGGTTATGAAGGAATCTTCCCGGAAATATCCCGTACCCTAACCCTTAAGGGGGCAGATTTAATTATCTGGCCCAGTAAATTTAGCAATGGCAGACAGATAAATATCTGCCGCAGTAGAGGGGCAGAAAATAAAATATTTATAGCTTGTTCTAATTCGATTTCTCATCAAAGCAATGGTCACAGCCTCTTAACTTCTCCTTCAGGACAGATATTAACCTCTTGCTTGGGCAAAACTGAACAAGCCAGCCTTTCTTCGCTTAATCTTTTACTTTCTCGAAACAAAGACATTGTCCCGCATACCAATACAATCTTAAATAGAAAACCAGATACTTATAAAATTTTAACACAATAAATAAATGAAATATATTCTATTAATTTAAATCAATTAAGGGAGGTAAATTTTGAAAACAGAACTCATAATTAATTTAACAGCCGGTGGGGGGAAGCCCCGCCCGCACCTAAAAACAATTTTTAAATATTTAAAAGAAAATGGATTTAATTTTAAAGTCACCTATACTTCACATCATGGTGAGGCGATAGAACTTGCCCAAAAAGCTGCTGATAAAGGGACAGATCTTATCGTGTCAATTGGTGGGGATGGAACAGTAAACGAAATCGTAAACGGAATTATGAAATCAAAAAATGATCCTTCTTTGGGAATAATCCCTTTGGGGTGGGCTAATGATTTTATTAAAAGCACAGACATTCCTTCTGATACAATTGAGGCTTGTAAAATTTTAGTTCGGGGGAAGACTAAAGAAATAGATATAGGGTTACTTGATGGCCAGACATATTTTGCTAATATCCTTGGGGCAGGATTCGATGCAGAGATAGCCCAACTCGCTAATCAAATAAAAAGCAAACACCCCAATTTGCGCATTCTTGGTGCATTTGTTTATATCTTCGCTACTATAAAAAAACTTCTTTCTCCTTTTAGCTACCACAATATAAAGATAAAATTTGATGGGCAAGAAATCCATTCTAAAATTCTATTTATTGCTATTAGTAATGGAAAATTTTACGGAGGCAGATTTAAAATCACCCCGGAAGCTATATTAGATGATGGCTTATTAGAAATATGTACCGTTGAAGAAATGGGAAGACTCAAATATCTTATGAGTATCCCTAAAGTATTTAAAGGTGCACACGCAAGTATTAAGGGGATAAATTTTTATAGAGCCAAAGAGATAGTAATTCAATCTTCAGAACCTCTCCTAGCGCAGGTAAGCGGTGAAGTGATCGAAGGTCAGAAGGAATTTACCATAACTCTTCTGCCAAAAAGTTTAAAATTAATTGTTCCATAGATTGGTTACTTAGTTAATTAGTTAATTGGTTAATTAGTTAGGAATAGATTATAAGAAAACAAGGAAAGGGGATTTTAGTTAACTGGTTATCTCGTAAGATGGTTATCTAATTAATTAGTTAATGAATTATTAGTATTAAAGCAGTTAACTATTTTATCTTGCATTTTGTATTTTATATTTTAACTTGCACTTTTTGTATTTTTTTTACACTTATCACCCGCACCTATACGCTAAACGCTATACGCTCCACGCTAGATTTGTTCGCTAACGACTAATCTAAAATCTTCCCTTATTTTTTCTCTTCTTCTCTTCATACATCATCTGATCAGCTATTCGGATTAATTCATCCATTGATTGAGGATTGTTCGGATCATAATCAGAAAATCCTGTGCTAAATCCTATTTTATAAGGTTTTTGGGAAATCTGATTTAACCGGACTAATTCCCTGCTTAATCTCTTTCTGATTATAGGTATTTCGTTTAAGGAACTATCTAAGAAGATTACTAAAAATTCATCCCCTCCCATCCGAATGATAATATCTACCTCTCTTAAGATAGATTTAAAAAGTTTTGCTACTTGGATCATAGCTCTGTCCCCTTCTTCATGACCAAATTCATCATTAATGTCTTTTAGATTATCTAAATCACTATAAGCTAACAATAAAGGGGATTTATCTCTTTTAGATAATTTTAATTGTCTTTGAAGAAGTTCTAAACCATACCCTCTATTATATGCTCCGGTAAGGGTGTCATAATGAGCTAACTTTTTTAACTCCTCTTCCATCCTCTTTCTTTCTATAGCAGTAGCTATCTGATTAGAGACAAATTCCATAAGTTTAATATCTTCTTCGTGATAAAGATTAGGATCGGTGTAGCTTTGGACAGCCATAGCCCCGATGACTCTATCTTCTACTTTTAAGGGGA
>DAOUWX010000231.1 GCA_030666935.1 Atribacterota bacterium
AAGTAGTATATCCAACTAATTCCAGTTCATCATCTTTGCTATAAATGCTAAATGCCCCTTCCCTATTACTGAGAGCCCTAAGGCATTTACCTCCGGCACAGGTATGGTAACGGTCACAGATAATAATCCCAATTTTGATTTTATCTTTCACTACTATTTCCTCCTATTAGATTAAAATAATTTGCCTAATTACTGAGCATTAACAACGCCCCTGTATTAATTATAATCATAATGTTTCTACTTTTAGTAAATTTGTGGTACCGGGAATTTTAAAGGGAATTCCGGCAGTAATAATTATTTTATCCCCTTTTTTAACCAATCCGGTTGCTAAAGCTACTTTTTTTGATTTCTTAATCATATCGTCAGTATTTTCCAATTCATCAGATTTAAAAGGGTAAACTCCCCAGCTAAGAGCAAGTTTTCTAACTGTGGAATCCCGGGTACTGGCTGCGATAATAGGAACAGGGGGACGATATCGGGATACCATGCGGGCAGTACTCCCGGAAAGAGTAAAGGTAACAATAGCCTTTGTTTTTAAATCCAGGGCTACCTGGCAGGTAGCGTGACTTATCGCATCCGGATTGGTGGGTTTAACCGAAAGCGACCTCTCGCTCAATATTTTTTTATAATTTATAGCCTTTTCAACTCTTAGAGCAATCTTATTCATTGTTTCCACTGCCTCTACGGGATAATTGCCTACTGCTGTCTCCTCAGACAACATAATCGCATCAGTCCCATCCAGGATGGCATTGGCCACATCGGTAATTTCTGCCCGGGTAGGGCGAGAACTGCTCACCATCGACATTAGCATCTGAGTGGCGGTAATTACCGGTTTCCCTGCAAGATTACATCTTTTAATGATATCCTTCTGAACCAGAGGCACATTTTCTAAAGGTATTTCCACTCCCAGATCGCCTCGAGCTATCATTATCCCATCAGAAACTTCAATTATTTTTTTTAAATTATCTATTGCTTCTTTCTTTTCTACCTTGGCAATTAAGGAAATATCTTCTGCCCCGTTTTCCTTTAAAATTTTTCTTGCCCTTAAGACATCCTCAGCGTTTCTGGTAAAAGAAAGACCGATAAAATCAACTTTATTTTTTATTCCAAAGAGAATATCCTGGTAATCTTTTTCAGTCAAAGATGAGATATCCATAGATATATTGGGGATATTTACCCCCTTGCGAGAGGTAAGTTTTCCACCCCTCACTACCTGACAGATAATATCAGTAGAGGTAAGCTCTTTAACTTTAAGCTCTAAAGTTCCGTCAGCTAAAAAGATACAGTCCTCTTTCTTCACCTTTTGGGGTAAAGAAGAGAAGGTAACGGATACTTCCTGTTCGTCCCCTGGAACCTCACGGCTGGTAAGAATAAAAAAAGAACCTTCTTTTAGAAGAATGGATTCTTTTTCAATCTTTCCAATTCTTATCTTTGGTCCACCCAAATCTTGAAGGATGGCCACAGATTCATTTGTCTTCAAGGAAGCCCGACGAATATTTTCAATAACTTGATGGTGTTTTTCATGGCTTCCATGGGAAAAATTCAAACGGGCAACATCCATACCCCCTTGAATCAGCTTCTCTATTTTTTCATAAGAATTGCTTGCCGGTCCAATAGTGCATACTATTTTAGTTTTTATCATTACACTCATCGTAACCTCTCCTTTAATTTAATCGGTTACTTTTCTTTCTTCAATCGTATTTTATTTCATTTTTTGTTATTCCGCAAACTTATCTTTTGCTTCTCCGAATTCTATCCCTTTATCGATTACAAAATCTCTAACTAAAACTGATTTATCTTCTGGTACCTTAAAACCGGTAACCTCCTCAAATTTCTCTTCAGTTATTCCACCATCCAGTAATTCCTGAACAGTCGTTTTGCCGGTGACTATAAGTCCTTCAGCTTCTTCTACAACTATCTTGGAGAACTCCGAAGCGGTTAAATATTCACTATCCAGATATTCCAATTTGAAAGTATGCCCCAGCCAATATTCTTTTTCTTCTCCGGTCAGTTTATCATTTTCTATCAGATAATTCACGGTCATTTCGGGCAGATAAAAGGTTTCATCAGAAACATAGGGAATTTTCAAATATAGGGAAGTAAAAACTTTAACTGTATCAGTCTCAACAATGTATTCTTCTCCTTCCAGCTCTACCGGTTTGAATATCTCTTTCATATCTTTTAGTTGAAAAAGTGTCGGAATGGTATCCGATCTTAATCCGAAAGCCTCTATTGCCGAAGAAGCCGGTAACTGATAATATTTTTCAATCTCCTCCAAAGTATGTGAGCCTCGTATATCATAGATATCATAAAACCCTTCGGCTGTTTTTCTGGGGCTTTTTACTCTGTCGGTATTATAAAGATCTAATTCGCTGGCTAACAAAATACCCCCACCAATTATAATCATTATGGCTAATAGTATATGTATGCTCTTTATTTTCATTTTACTCCTCCTGAAACACTTTCTTCAATCTTATCTCCGGAATCCTTCTTTAAATCTTCTTTAGGATTCTTTCTTTCTAAAACAGAAAAATTTAAGGAATTACTAACCGGACAGGCTATTTCATCAGTACATAAAAGACAGCTGATACATTGATGGTCAGAAACAACTTTAGAAGTAGAAATATTAATATTCATCGGACAGACCCGGTCACAGACTTTACAATTTATACAGATATTTTCGTTTCTCTTGAGCTTCACAATTCTAAAAAGGTTAAAAATTCCCAGCAATGCCCCAAGTGGGCAGAGATATTTACACCAGGATCTTTCTACAAATAGAGAACCGATTAAAGTCAAACCAAGTACCAATAAAGATAGCCTGGTAACCTCGCTGGACCAGATATTAAAAAGGGCATAATAAGGATCAAAATTAGAAAATAGTAATTTTCCGGAAATAGCGGTATTAGCTACTACCAATGCTAAAATTACATATCTGAGATATCTTAAGGGTTTATCTATGACTGAAGGTATAAAATTGTTATACCTCTTTTTAAATATCTTCCTCCCGATCTTACCGATAAACTCCTGAACTGTCCCAAAGGGGCAGACCCATCCGCAAAAGACCGGACCAAAGAGTAAGGTTAGGCCAAGAACTAACCACATTAAAGTAAAAGCAGATTGATGAATTTTTTGTATGAAGGCACCTTCAGTAAGATAGGTGTAGATGGTTACTACTCCTCCGAAAGGACAGACCGCATGAAGAGAGGGAGCACCTATTAACAGGGGTGCCAGCCCCTGTTCACTCCGAAAATGATTGAAACTAATTAAAACTATCAGGGCAAGGAAAAAAATTTGAACTGCTAATCTTATTAGATCTTTTTTCTGTTTTTTTGCCACAAGATGTATCCTCCTTTTTATTTTTATAGATTTTTCTGTTATTCGCTAATCTATATATTTACATATACTTATATATACGCAAAAGAAAGGAACTTTCTTTCATTAAAGTATTTCTATTGGATCATTGGTGTAAACTTTAGTTGGGTAGTTAAATAGAAAGAAAAATGCTACTTTTTTCTATCTTCTCTTTCTTTTTCTCTTTCTCAACTCGATACTATATACTCGATACCCGATACTGTTTTCACGCGATACTCGATACTGTTTATTAGGCTTGACAAAAATTAAACTATCTAT
>DAOUWX010000066.1 GCA_030666935.1 Atribacterota bacterium
CATACATATTTTAAAGAAGGTTATAAATCCAGTAAAACAAGGGTATGTGTTACCGTTGGGATGATGACCACAGGATATGATTGTGAAGATATTTTAAATTTATGTTTGATGAGACCTATTTTTTCACCGTCATACTTTGTTCAAATGAAAGGCAGGGGTACACGTAAATATAATTTCATACATAAAGAGAAAGATGAATTAGGCCGTACAGAAAAATATACAGAACCAAAGAAAAATTTTAAACTTTTTGATTTTTTTGCAGTTTGTGAATATTTTGAAGAAAAATTTAATTATGACGATGTAATTGAATTACCTCCGGAAACCGGCAAAAATGGTGGTGATGGTCCTCCTCTTCCTATACCAAAGGATTATGAAAATTTTCTTCCAGATCCCTTAAAAGTTTGCGAACAAACAATAATTGGTCTCGAAGGAATGAAAATTGATAGAAAACTTTTTGAAAGATTTGAAGAAACGATTAAAGCCAATGAATACATAAAACAGAAAATGGATGAAGGTAAATTTCACGAGGCTGAAGAACACATAAAGAAAACAATATTCAATAAACCGGAAGATTATTTCAATCTTGATGAATTAAGAAAATCAATAAAACTTGACCGCAGATTAAGTTTGCAGGAAATTTTAGAAAAAATATTCGGGAAGATAAAGAGATTTAAAACAAAAGACGAACTTCTTGAAGAAGAGGTAAATAAATTTATTTCTATATATCATCCCAAAAATGAATTTATCTACATTATAAGGCAATTTATAAAAGCCTATATTTTAGATTCAAACCTAAGAGAAATCATTGATTCGAAAAAATTTGCAAACCTTGCTACCAATCCAGGATTTAACATAAAAGATCTGAAAGAATTAGATGGCTGGAAAGATCCGATTATTGAATACATTAAAGATTACGTTCCTCTAAATACTTTTGCCGCATAGTCGCATAAAGGAGATTTAAAATATGTTGGACACTCTTACTAAAAGACGAATTGATACAGCAAGAGATATTCTTGTTGGAAAATTACCGGATCCTAAGTCACAGGTTGAGCAGATTACTATTGCTCTGATTTACAAATTTATGGATGATATGGATAAGCAATCTGAAGAATTGGGAGGGAATGCAGCGTTTTTTACAGGTGAATATGAAAAATATGCCTGGAGTAGGATTTTTGACCCCCGCGTGAGCGGATATGAACTTGTCGGTTTATACGGAGAAGCTATACTGAAAATGAATCATAATCCGAATATCCCTCAGTTATTTAGGAATATTTTTAAAAATGCTTATTTACCCTATCGTGACCCGGAAACCTTAAAAATGTTTCTGAAAGTTATAGGAGAATTCGAATACGATCATAGTGAAAAATTAGGGAATGCTTTTGAATATCTGCTTTCTATTATGGGTTCCCAGGGTGATGCGGGTCAATTTAGGACACCGAGACATATTATTGATTTTATAGTCAAAGTAGTTGATCCTTGTAAAAACGAAACCATCTTAGACCCTGCATGTGGAACAGCAGGATTTTTAATTTCTTCATTTAATCATATCCAGAATAAGAACAAAAAAGACGGTAGAATTAATTTAACATCTGATGAAAGAACTAGATTAATCAATAACTTTTCCGGTTATGATATCTCTCCTGATATGGTGAGATTATCCTTGGTCAATATGTACCTGCATAAATTTTCCTCTCCGAAAATTTACGAATACGATACCTTAGCTTCAGAAGAGAAATGGAATGAGTTTTATGACATCATTCTGGCTAATCCTCCGTTTATGTCCCCAAAGGGTGGGATTAAACCCCATAAGAGATTTAGTGTACAGGCAAAACGCTCAGAAGTCCTTTTTGTTGATTACATTGCTGAACATTTGAACCCAAACGGCAGGGGTGGCGTTATTGTTCCGGAAGGTATTATTTTTCAGTCTGGAAATGCTTATAAAAAACTTCGTAAGATACTAATAGAAACTTCACTTTATGTAGTTGCGTCTTTACCTGCTGGAGTCTTTAACCCTTATTCAGGAGTTAAGACATCCATTTTATTTTTAAATAAAAATTTAGCCAAAAAAACCGATAAAATTCTTTTTGTCAAAGTGAATCATGATGGATTTGGTTTGGGTGCCCAGAGAAGGAAAATTAAAGAAAATGATTTGCCGTTGGCATTGGATATTATTAAAAAATATAAGCAGAGTATTATTAATGGCGAAGAAATTGAATTTAATATTAATGAAGCAAAATTAGCACATGTGGTAAAAAAAGAAAAGATTGCAGAGAACGGTGATTATAATTTAAGTGGTGACAGATATAAAGAAACAGTTATATATAATGGAAAATGGGATTTTGTAGAACTTGGTGAAATTTTTAAAGAGATAAGGAATGGAAAAAATGTTAAACAAACATTGGAAAAAGGTAAATATCGCGTTACAAGAATACAAACGATAGCAGATGGTAGCATAAATCTAAATAACACCAGATGGACGAATGATGATGTCAGCGAAAATGATTTCATGCAGTCAGGTGATATATTGGTTAGTCATATAAATAGTTATGATCATTTAGGGAAGGCAGCTTTATTTTATGGAATTTTAAGCAAAGTTGTACATGGGATTAATTTACTAAAATTTAAGCCAGACAAGCAAAAAATTAATCCATTTTATGCAATATTTATTTTTAAATCAGAAAAATTTTTGAAAAAAGTAAAAAGTTTCGCCCAAAGAGCTGTAAATCAAGCTAGTGTAAAAACAACCGATTTAAAAAGAATAAAAATTCCTCTTCCTCTTCTTGAAATACAAGAACAAATTGTTGCTGAATTGGATAGCTATCAAAAAATAATTGATGGTGCCAAACAGGTCGTAGAAAATTACAAACCAACTTTCAAAATAGACCCAGAATGGAAGATAGTTGAATTAGAGAATATATGCAAAAATATAAAAAATATTATAAATCCAAAAGGGCGTACAGGCCAAATAAACTATATTGGTTTAGAGAACATAGCAAAAAATAATGGTGAGCTTTTTGGAAATATAAAAAGCGAAATTTTTGAAATTAAAAGCATGAAACTTAAATTTCAAAAGAAAAATGTATTATATGCAAAACTAAGACCTAATTTAAATAAAGTCTATTATGCAGAAATAAATGGGATTTGTTCAACAGACATTATGGTTTTAAAGTTTGAGGAAGATAAAGCTATGCCCAGATTATATTCATCAATTATGAGAGAGCAGTGGTTTAATAAAAAAGTACTAAATGGGATAAAAGGGGCACAACTTCCAAGGATTGGGTGGGATCATTTTAAAAAGATTAAAGTGCCCTTACCACCTATTAAAATTCAACAACAAATCGTAACTCAAATTGAAAGCGAACAAAAAATTATTGATGCCAACAAAGAATTAATTAAAATTTTTGAAGACAAGATTAAAGATAAAATTGCAGAAGTATGGGGTGAGTAATGAACGGAGATGCCTTCAAAATAGTAAATTATCTATTTATATAGTAATAATAAATTTAAGGAGCGAGAATATGAGTAAAACTGTTTTTATATTGGGAGCAGGAGCCTCAAGGGATTCAGGAGCTCCATTGATGAACGATTTTTTAGATAGAGCACGAAGGTTATATGCAAATGGAGAATGTGGTGAAAGATTTAGAGAAGATTTCGAAAGAGTAACTGGTGCTATTTCTGATTTACAAAAAATTCATTCAAAGTCAGAGTTAGATATTTATAATATAGAAGAAATATTTTCTTCATTTGAAATGGCTAAGTTAATTAATAAATTTCCAGGAGACTGCATTAGGAAAAGGGAAGATATTGATCTTCTAGTAAAGTCATTAAAAAAAGTAATTTATATCACTTTGGATAGAAGCACTCCTCTAATAATAAAGAAAAATGGTCTTTCTCCTCCAAGTGGATCATATGGAAAATTTGTTGAATTGATCAAAATAATCATGCAAAAAGAACTTAAAGTGCCTACTGTTATTACGTTTAATTATGATTTAGCGGTTGATTATGCTCTGTTTAAACATGGATTTCCAATAAATTATTGCTTTACTTCCAGTGAAAAAAGTCAAGTAAAAGAAATTAACCTGATTAAATTACACGGATCATTAAATTGGTTTGAAGGAAAAAGTAGAAAAAATATCATTCCGTATAAAATTGAACGAAAAAAAATGTTAATATCAAATTATCATACTTCTCATAGTGAAGAAAAGTATTACTTTAATATTTTCGATAAAATAACTGCTAATAAGATAGTTTACAAAGGGCATAATTATAATATTATTCCTGAGCCATTTATAATACCTCCTACTTGGGATAAATCAATTTATAATCAGGAATTAGCAAGAGTTTGGAGCCAGGCAGCATTGGATTTATCAATTGCTGAAAATATCTATGTAATTGGTTATTCTCTTCCGGTTACAGATAGTTTTTTTAAATATTTATTTGCATTGGGGAGCGAAGGAGTAAAAATAATTGAACGTTTTTGGATTTTTAATCCCGATGAAAAGAATGTGAAGCCAAGATTTGAGAAATTTATTGGAACAGGAATAAAAGATAGGTTTAGATTTAAAGCGACCACATTTAGCGCGAGCGTTGATTGTTTAAGGAAAATATATGAAAAATATGATGACCCAAATTTTGATTATAAAGAGATATTGAATAGGTATTAAGTTTACTATTTTATACTAAATATTTAACTTTTTTGAAGGTGTTTTACTTTTATTTCATATTTTAAGTTGACATACGCCCATTTGTTGTTTAAAACATCTAATTAAATGAACTTACTAAAAATGTTTTAGTTAAGACATAAAGTAAAAAAAAGGATCTATATATATGAATAAAGCAGAAAATAATCCTAACAAATGCCCAATTTGTGAAAGATCAACTCATAAAGAATCAAAATATTGTATTTTTCATGCAAGTGCAGAGGAAAAAACTGAAGAAGAGTTTAAGCAAGCATTAAAGGAATATATACAGGAAATTAAAAAAGAAGATAAGGATTTCAATTTTGAAGGTTTTATTTTTGTAGGGGATATTAATTTCAATAATATTGAATTTAATGAAGACCCTAAATTCGTTAATGCTAAATTTATTTATGGGAGCATCAGTTTTATAGGTACGCGATTTGAAGAAAAAACCTCATTTTTGGGTGTGCTTTTTAATGGGACAGTTGATTTTGGTGGTGCATCTTTTAGAAAAGAAGTTGAATTTAAAGGTACAAAATTTTTAGGCGGACCAACTTCTTTTAAAAAAGTATATTTTTCTAGCGATGTATCTTTTGAAGGTAATATTTTTCAAAATAATATTGATTTTAGCAATACTCAATTTTTCGGAAATTTTATTGGTAGCTTCGATAAATTCAATGGAAGCGAAATAAACTTTAATTGTGCAGATATTAATAAAAATTTTGACATTGCTTTAACCGAAAAAAAACACATAAATTTAAATTTTGAATCGATAACTACTTATTTTGCATTTACTGATATAAAAATAATTGTTAAAAATGGAGGCATTTCATTTAGAAATACTTTATTAGATAAAATATCGTTATGTTTTGAAATTTATAATGATTCATATATCGACTTTGAAGGTGCCAGAATTAAGGACACTGTGTTTAGGAGAGATCATATTGAAGGTCATATAATTCAAGAAAATAAAAAATCATACGACAGAGCCAAAGAAATATATATTACCTTGAAAAATAATTTTCATTCCATTGGAAGGTATGATGATGAAAGCTGGGCTTATATAAAAGAAAGAGATATGGAAAAATTAAGCTATTCATTTACTAATTCAGAAGAAAATGACACATATCGTTTTGTTTCAAATATGAAAAATATATTTGATAGATTTCTTCTAAAAATAAAATTCTTTACTAAGTGGCTTTTTTCAAAAAAATCTTTAAATTGGCTTAAATTAGTAATAGCAAGTTTTATATATGGGTATGGCGAAAATCCATGGCGTGTTATTAGATTTGCTTTGATTATAATATTTTTATTTGCAATAATATTAAATTTTTCAGGAATTGTTATTAGTGACAGAACTAATTTGATAATAGAATTTATAAAAGAAAGTCAGGGCGATGAATATACTCTAAAATATTTAGGACCCATTCTGGGGAGTTTTCTAAATTGTTTGTATTTTAGTGTAGTAACTTTTACAACTTTAGGATATGGCGATTTCCAACCGGCAGTAGGATTAAGTAGGTTTTTTGTATCATTAGAGTCAATTATTGGGGCTATTACAATGGCATTATTTGTCTATACCTTTGCAAGAAGAACAGGGGGAAGATAAATATAAGAAAAGTATCCACATTTATATTTAAATATGAATATTGGAGATATGAATCATTAAAGGAATCTTTTAAAAACCAATAAACATTTTGAGCAAAGATCTTGGTATGAGGTGAAATTTAATATGGAAAAGAATAAAAATACAGATTTTAAGCTAATAAAAAATAGTAAAGGTGAGATTATAGGACATGTTAAGAAATTATGGTTTCGCGAGTTTCTTAGAATAGTTTATGATATATATGGATTATATTTAGACAGTACATATGGTTTTATTTCTATAAATAAATTGATTGTTAAATCTCAAAAAGAGATAGCCAAGCATTCTAAAATTGATATAAGGGATCTAAGCAAACAAAATTTTTATTATGGCAAAGGACAACCCGATAACAAGGATTCACATATAATGTACATATCAAAGATAGGAGAGACTAGAGAAAGAAATAAAAAAAATGGCAGAAATTTTAAAAATATTGCAAATTTTTGTTTAGTTTTAATTTATCAATATTGGGAAGATTATTATAGAGAAAAGATTGCTAATGATATTGGTATTGAAAAGAAAAGTTTGAAACTTGATATTTTTGGTGATATAAGAATTTTACGAAAATCGATAATACATCATAGAGCAAAAGCATTAGAAGAGGTAGAAAAATGTAATTTATTAAAATGGTTTAAAAAAGGAGATGAAATAAATATTAATAACGAAAAATTTGTAATAATTATAAATTATATTTTTAATTCAATATACAATGATATATCAGAAGAATATAAAAAATATGGATATGTTAATGTCAAACAAGAAGAATATGCTTCTAAAAAATATTTGAATTTGGAATAAATAGGGAATAAATGGGGACAAATCCCATTTTCTTAGACAATTAATATTTTAGTTTTAAATTAAATAAATAAGAAAGGTGTCCCAGGCAAATAATTCGATAATTTTTAGCGGAAAATCTATGGGATCTGAGGAGTTTCTTAACCGGATGGTTGAGGCTTTTGAGAAAGCTAAATCATAGAAAAAATAGGATGTGCCCTCTACTTTTAATTAATTGGAGGAAAGAGTTTTATACTTGATACCGGAGGTTAATATAATGTCCATGGATAAAAAATATGATTATATCATAGTCGGGTCAGGGTCAGGAGGAGCAACCATAGCTAAAGAGTTGTCGAGAAAAAGGAAAAGTGTTCTTATTGTAGAATATGGTCCTAGATTTACAAAGACCGGGGCTATGAAAGTTACACCGATTTTTCTTGACAAAGAAAAGAAAAGTTTGAGATCTGATGGAGGAATTTGGATTGGGAGAGCCAGGGTTCTAGGTGGCTCATCATATGTGGCCATGGGGAATGCCGTGACACCTCCTGAGAAAATATTTAAAGAATGGAGAATTAACCTTTCAGAAGAGCTGAAATCTGCCAGAAGAGACTTGCACGTAAATCCTATGCCCAGTCATCTTATCGGAGAAGGAACCAAAAGGATAAACGATGGAGCGAAATCCTTAGGTTGGGAAATGAAGCCCACGCCTAAATGTGTAGATTTCAGTAAGTGTATAAATTGTGGCCAGTGTATGTTTGGATGTCCAACAAAGGCAAAATGGACTGCCTTGGATTTTATTGATGAAGCCTTAAAAGATGGTGCGGAATTACTCCTCAATACCGAAGTCAAACATATATTACATAAAAATGGAAAAGTAATTGGTATCAGTGCTATTAAAAAAGGAAGTAAATTGGAAATATACGGGAAGAATGTAATATTATCAGCCGGAGCCCTTGAAACACCTAGAATTTTACAGAACTCAGGCATCTCAAAAGCAGGTAAAGGACTTGCTTTGGATGTCTTTCAGACTACCTATGGATATACTGAGGATGTGGGTATGCAAAATGAAATCATCCTTGCTACATATTTAGATAAATTCATCGAGGATAAGGAACTTTTCCCAGCCCCATATATGTATATTCCCCTTTATCTGGTGAGAGATATAGAGGGTTATGCTCCCGTAAAAATAAACATAGCGAATCAGATTAAGATAGTTTTGAAAGCGAAAAGAATCAATGCCAAGAGGCTGATCGGAATGATGACCAAGATTCGTGACGATATTAGCGGTGAAGTAAGAAATGATGGAACTATCAGAAAAACTTTAACCAAAAGAGATAAGGAGAAGCTAGATGAAGCTCATGAAATTAACAAGAAGATATTAATTGCAGCAGGAGCAAATCCCAAGACCATCCTTAAAGGTATTTATGAATCAGGACATCCTTGTTGTACCGCACCAATCGGGAAGATCGTAGATGAAAATCAAGAAACCGAAATAAAGGGTCTATTTGTCAGTGATGCCAGTATATTCCCAAGTCCACTTGGGATGCCACCTATATTAACCATAGTGGCTTTTTCTAAAAGATTGGCA
>DAOUWX010000423.1 GCA_030666935.1 Atribacterota bacterium
CGCGCATAATATCCAAGCCATTGTGATTCCAATAAAAGCTCCTACTATAACTTCAAAAGGAGTATGTCCAACCAACTCTTTAAAACGCTTGTCCTTTAACTTTATTTCTTTAAAAAATTCTAAAATAATTTTATTTAATACCTTAGCTTGCTCTCCAGTCTCTCTCCTTACTCCGGCTGCATCGGCCATAATAATAAAAGCTATGACTATGGCTAAAGCAAACAAAGGAGATTCCCAGCCTTCTTTTATACCAATGGTGGTAGCCACGCATATAGAAAGGGCGGAATGAGTGCTGGGCATCCCTCCTGCCCCAACAAATCTCCTAATATCCCATTTTTTTTCTGTAATATAAAATATTATTAGCTTTAAGCTCTGATTTAAAGTCCAGGTTATAAGTGCAATTATTATAATCTTATTTCTAAAAATTAGAGATAAATCAACAATACTAATCTCCATCACTCCTTATTTTTCTATATTATCCATTTTAGTTTTCTGGTTTGATCCAATCTTCGTCCCTAAGCAAAGGCATGCTGATATCTATATGTCCGACTAAACTATTCATTTCATTTCCTCCCACTAATATTTGCACACCTTTAATCGGAGGAATTTCAGTTAAAGTATTAACTATAGAATAGACGGTCATCAATTCACCACTGCTTCCTCCGGGATGATTTTTAAATATTTCTTCAGATAGGTCTATATAGGCAATATCATCAACAATATACACTTCATTGACTTGAGTTTCTTCAGGAATTGTAGGGTAAAAATCGGAACTTTCCGGCCCTTTGATCAGCTCAATAACTGCTTGCCTGGCTAAAGAAGGGGTTTGAGATATTTTTCTTTTTTCAGCCATCAAGTACATCGCTTGAGAATCAGAAAAATATAGGTTCACCTCGACCACATCTTCTAGGGGAACAGGTTGAACTTCTTCTATTTCTTCTTCCTTATAAGGGGCTTCCTCAGTAATAACGGGCTTTTCTGTATATCTTTCCCAGATAGGGACAATAAATTTATTAAATATTGTATAGCTAAAAATTACAATTACTACGAGTATTAATAATATAAAAATGATTTTCAGGTTATTTCTTTTCTTTTTCGGCTTTCTATTTTTAGCCATAATTAATCCTATTCACCATTATCCGGGGCATTTTCTATATAATATTTTATTGCTTCAAACAGAGCCTGAGCGCTTTTTTGCTTAAATTCGTTATTTTTTAATAATTTTTCCTCTTTAGGATTAGAAATAAAAGCAACCTCTATAATAACAGCTACCATATTTGCTCCCTTTAACACTACAAATGGAGCTTGCTTTACTCCCCTATCTTCTAATTTTAGATAATTTACTAATTTTTTCTGTACAACATCTGCAAAATCGAGACTATATTTGATGTTAGCACTCTCCTCCAGATCAGCGATAATCAAGGCTAAATCAGTATCTACTTCCGGATGAGCCCTGCTGGCTCTATTTTCTCTATCTGCTACATCTCTGGCTGAAGCACCGATATATTTGGAACTCAATACAAAGGTCTCTATTCCTCCAGCACTGGGACGATGATTTAAAACTGAATTAGCGTGTAAACTTACAAATACAAAACCATTTTTCTGGTTAGCAAAATTTGTTCTATTTTCCAAATAAACAAATTCATCTTTACTTCTGGTTAAGTAAGTA
>DAOUWX010000406.1 GCA_030666935.1 Atribacterota bacterium
AGAAAAGAAACTATTACAGCGGGGGATTTACCTTATATTATTTCAGATGTTTTGGAAACACCCCAAGAAAAGACTTTTAGATTGGAATTATGCAATATAGTAACCAGCATGGAATTGAAGCCTATTGCTGTAATTAAATTGCTCTATAAAGGTAAAGGAAAGGATAAAGTGATAGAATTAGAAGAGAGTGCACAAGGAGATGGGGGATATGATGCATTTATGAATGCCATTAGAAAAATAGCAAAAAAAATAGATTATCCGTTGCCAACTCTTTTAGATTATACGGTTAATATACCTCCGGGAGGAAAAACAGATGCCTTAGTGCAGTGTACAATTACCTGGGGGTGGCAAAATCATAAAACTTTTATTACCAAAGGGATTAACTCTGATCAAGTTTTAGCAGCTATAGAAGCAACCGAAAAGATGTTAAATATAATCGCTTTCCAGAAAAAAGAGAATAGAGGGTGAAGTAGGAGGGTTATCTTTTGACTATAAAGAGAACTTATGAGGAGATCAATGCTAAGATTAAAAGTGGTAAGGCTGTAATAGTAACTGCCGAAGAAATTATTCCCATACTTGAAAAAGAGGGTATAGAAAAAGCTACAGAAAGAATTGATGTGGTTACTACCGGTACTTTTGGGCCAATGTGTTCCTCAGGGGCAATACTTAATTTCGGGCATAGCGATCCTCCTATCCGAATGCAAAAGGTTTGGTTAAATGATGTTGAAGCTTATGCCGGGTTGGGGGCAGTTGATGTTTATTTGGGGGCTACTCAACTTTCCGAAAGACAAGGGATGGAATATGGAGGAGCTCATGTTATTGAAGATTTAATTTCAGGAAAAAAGATCAAATTAAAGGCTATATCCCAGGGTACAAATTGCTATCCGCGACGAGAAATAGGGACTTATATAACTAAAAAAAGTATAAATCAGGCAATTTTATTTAATCCTCGAAATGGTTATCAAAACTATAATGTGGCAGTGAATACTTCTAAAAACAAAATATACACTTATATGGGGATTTTGCTTCCCGATTTAGGGAATGCAAGTTATTCTACCAGCGGTCAGTTAAGTCCTTTACTTAATGATCCTGAATTTACAACTATCGGCATAGGTACCCGAATATTTTTAGGTGGGGCGCAAGGTTATATAGTTTGGGAAGGAACACAGTTTTATCCTCAAGTAATAAAAGATAAAAGTGGAAAAAGTATCCACAAAGGTGGAACATTGGCAGTAATCGGAGACTTAAAAGAGATGAGCACAGATTATATTCGTGCAGTAACTTTTAAAAGATATGGTGTGACTTTGGTGGTAGGAATAGGAATACCAATTCCTATTTTGAATAGTGAAATAATGAAAAGTGTGTCTGTAAAAGATGAAGATGTATGGACTGAGATAATTGATTATAGTTTTCCTCATTTAAAAAGGCCTTCTTTGGGTAAGGTAAATTATAAACAATTAAGGGAGGGGAATATTACCATTCAGGGGAAAGATGTTCCCGTTTCTCCCCTTTCCAGTTATGCTAAAGCTCGAGAAATTGCCCAAAAATTAAAAGAAGAAATAATAAAAGGAAAGTTTTTATTACAGAGACCTATCCAGAAATTTCCGCAAAAAAGTAAATTTAAACCCTTATTGGAAATTCATTAAAAGCAATATTTTATACGGAAAGATTTTTGAGTTTTAAAATAATGACTAATTCATAAATAAAGGGATGATTTAAATGTTAAATAAAAAAGTAATTTTCACATTTTCTCCTCAAAATGTTGAGAGACCCGTAACCTATCAA